>JBIIDF010000079.1:0-10503 GCA_044238535.1 Vicinamibacterales bacterium | reverse complement strand
TGGCCGGGCCGGAACTGCGCATAGCCCCAGTAGCGCTGCAGAATGTCGAGAAGAGGGTCAGGCACGGCCACGCACGCGTACAAAACACGAGGGCCGAAGCACCGAGCCTCGGCCCCTCAGGTCCATGGTGGTCGCCGCAGGCCTCGGCCCGCGGCGACCCTCGGAGAGACTCAGGCGCAACCGCTGGTCGTGCCGCAGTTGCTGCACTTGTAGCACGAGCCGCTGCGCACCATGATCGAGCCGCACATCGAGCACGGCGGCGCATCCTCCTGGTTGCGCATCGCCGCAAACGACGAGGACGTGGAGACCACCGACGTCGACACGCTGACGGCGGCCATCGCCTGCGGCACCATGTCCGCCTGCGGCATGGGCACGGCCGGTTCCACCACCTCGTCACGATTGTTCACGCCCGCGTGAAACTGCGCCTCCGGAGAGAGGAACTTCGACGCCATCCAGCGGAAGATATAGTCGACAATCGACTTCGCGAAGCGCACGTCGGGATTGCGGGTCATGCCCGAGGGCTCGAACCGCACGTGGCTGAATTTGTCGACCAGCGAGCTGAGCGGCACGCCGTACTGGAGGGCATAGCTGATGGCCTGAGCAAAGGCATCGGCAAAGCCGGAAATCGTCGACCCTTCCTTGGCCATGACCAGGAAGATTTCGCCCGGCATGCCGTCCTCGAACAGCCCCACCGTGATGTAGCCTTCGTGTCCCGCGATGTCGAACTTGTGCGTGATCGACTGCCGTTCGTCAGGCAGGCGCCGGCGCACCGGGCCGCGGCTGGCCGCGAGGGCTGCGGCCACGGCCGCATCCACCGTCGCCTTGGGATCGACGCTCGCCTTGGCATCCTTCGACGTATTGAGGGGCTGCGTGCGCTTGCTGCCGTCGCGGTAGATCGACACCGCCTTGGCGCCGAGGCGCCAGCTCTCGAGATAGGCCTGCTCGATCTCTTCGACGGTCGCCTCCTTGGGCACGTTCACCGTCTTGCTGATGGCGCCGGAAATGAACGGCTGCGCCGCGCCCATCATGCGAATGTGCCCCATGTAGTGGATGGACCGTTCGCCGCGCTGCGCCTTGAACGCGCAGTCGAACACCGGCAGGTCGCGCTCCAGCAGGTGCGGGGCCCCCTCGATCGTCTCCTGCTCGTCGATGTACTTAACGATGTCGTCGATCTGCGCGGCCGTGTAGCCCAGCTTGCGCAGGGCCATCGGCACGGTCTGATTGACGATCTTCATCATGCCGCCGCCCACCAGCTTCTTGTACTTGACGAGCGCGATGTCCGGCTCCACACCGGTCGTATCGCAATCCATCATGAAGCCGATGGTGCCCGTGGGCGCCAGCACCGTCGCCTGCGCATTGCGGTAGCCGAAATCCTCACCCAGTTCGACCGCATCGTCCCACGCCTGGCGGGCCCCGCCGAGCAGGTCGGCCGGCACCAGCTTGCCGTTGATGTCCTTCACCGAGTCGCGGTGCTTGCGCATCACGCGCAGGAAGGGCTCGCGGTTGGCTTCGTAGCCCGAGAATGGGCCCCCATGGTCGCGGGCAATGCGCGCCGACTGGGCATAGGCTTCGCCGGTCATCACCGCGGTGATCGCGCCGGCGTAGGCCCGTCCGCCGTCGCTGTCATACGGCAGGCCGCGCGACATCAGCAGGGCGCCGAGGTTCGCGTAGCCGAGGCCGAGCGGGCGGTAGGCGTGGCTGTTCTTCTCAATCGCCTTCGTCGGATAGCTCGAGTTGTCGACGATGATTTCCTGCGCGGTAATCATCGTGCGGCAGGCCGCACGGAAGCCGTCCACGTCAAACTCGCCGTCGGCGGTCACAAACTTCATCAGGTTGATCGACGACAGGTTGCAGGCCGAGTCGTCGAGGAACATGTATTCCGAGCAGGGATTGCTCGCATTGATGCGAGCGGTGTTCGGGCAGGTGTGCCACTCGTTGACCGTCGTATCGAACTGCATGCCGGGGTCGCCGCACACCCAGGTCCCTTCGGCGATGAGCCGCATGAGGTCGCGGGCCCGGTAGGTGTCGACCGTATCGCCCGTCGTCACCGCCTTGGTCTGCCACAGGCCGTCGTCCACGACAGCGCGCATGAACTCGTCGGTGGCGCGCACCGAGTTGTTCGAGTTCTGGAAGAACACCGACGAATAGGCCGTGCCCGTGAACGAGCCGTCATAGCCGGCATCGATGAGCGCCCAGGCCTTCTTCTCTTCCTCGACCTTGCAGTTGATGAACTCGACGATGTCGGGGTGCTCGGCGTTGAGGATGACCATCTTCGCCGCACGGCGCGTCTTGCCGCCCGACTTGATGACGCCGGCAAATGCATCGAAGCCCTTCATGAACGACACGGGCCCCGACGCAGTGCCGCCGCCCGCCAGCAGCTCGCGGGCCGAGCGAATCGTCGACAGGTTGCTGCCAGTGCCGGAGCCGTACTTGAAGAGCATGCCCTCGGTCTTGGCCAGCGTCAGAATCGACTCCATGGTGTCGTCGACCGCGTTGATGAAGCACGCCGAGCACTGCGGGGCCTTCTCGAATCCGCAGTTGAACCAGACCGGGCTGTTAAACGCCGCCTTCTGTTCGACGAGGAGGTGCTTGAGGTCGTCGCTGAATGCAAAGAGGGCGGCCTCATTCGCGAAGTACTTCTGCTTCTTGGCCCAGAGGGTAATCGTGTCAACGACGCGACCGATGAGCTGCTTGACCGACCGCTCGCGCTCGGGTGCGCCGACGTGGCCGCGGAAGTACTTCGACACGACGATGTTGGTCGCCTGCTGTGACCACGCACGCGGCATTTCCACACCGCGCTGTTCGAAGACCACGGCGCCTTTTTCGCTGCCGATCACGGCATCGCGCAGCTCCCATTCCACCTGGTCGAAGGGGTCAACGCCCGCCGTCGTGAAATAGCGGGGGAACTCGATGCCGGGGGCCTGCGTCCGGCTGGTGCGGCCCGTGTCGGCTCCGCTCTTTGCTGCTGTGCTGCCTGTCACGGTCTGTCCGGCCGGAGCCGCCATCATCTGTCGAGCATCGTCCTGCATGCTCCCTCCATCCCTGATGAAAGGGGGAAACGTATCCCTTGTCGGGACGATTTCCCCGAAACACGTATCTCCCGAACCCTGAAACCTTGGCGCGCGGGTGCAGTTCTGTGCACTTGCTGAGACACGAAACTGGCTCGAACCGATTCACGAGACGGGTCGCTGGGAGGGACCTGCCTGCGAGACTCGGCACTCGCGCGCGACCGCCACTATGTGACCCGGACGAGGAAGTTGTCAAGCCTCACACCACAAGATGTAGGGGCCAAAGATTAGGTCGAACGCAAAATAGGCGTAAATGTGGCGTATTTTTTAACTTTCTTGCAATTTTCGCCGTTCACACTTCTATCCGGAATGTTCCGGATTGACATCAGCGCAAAAGTGCGGCAGCGAGCGTCGCGGCCTTGTCGGCCAGCAGGCCCGCGTACACCAGATTGCGGGCCTTGAGGGCGGCATCGGCCTGTTCCGCGAAACGGCTGGCGGCCTCAAACTGCGTCCGCGCATCCGTCGTGAGGCCCCCCGGGGTGATGCGGGCCAGGTCGCGCCGCGCCGCCTCGAGCAGTGCGCGCACCGACGCCTCGGTGGTGGCCGAGGTGCCGGTGCTGAGGCCCGGCCGTAGTGCGGGCACCGGCGTCGCCTCGCTGGGGGCGGGCGACGGTGTGACGGCCGGCGGGCGGGCCGCGGGGCGGCTGGTGGGTTTCGCCGGCACGACGGGCGCGGGCAGGGCCGGGGCCACACCCTCGGGCTCGACTGGATCCGGCGGGGCCGGAATCATTCTTGGCGGCGGGGCCGGTGGCCGCAGCTCGACCGGCGCGGCGACGGGTGCCGCACTGGTCCGCGCCGCACATCCGCTCGCCAGCGACGCCAGCGCCCCCAGCAGCAGCATCAGGCTGACTCTCGTGCCCACGCCGTTCATCCTACCGCGCGCGCGGCAATGTCACCACGAACGTGCTGCCCACCCCGACCGTCGACTCGACCCGAATGTCCCCGTCATGCATCTGCACTGTCCGGAACACCAGCGACAGCCCGATGCCGCTGCCCTGCGTGCGCGTCGTGAAATACAAGTCGAAGATGCGCGCCAGGTCGTCGGGCGCGATGCCCACCCCGGTGTCCTCGAAGCGCAGTTCGATGCGTCCGTCACCGCTGCCGCGGCCCCGCATGGTCAGCCGTCCGCCGGCAGGCATGGCCTGCAACGCATTCTGGGCCAGGTTGAGCAGGGCTTGCCGCAGCAGCGGCGCATCGCCCACGGCCACGAGCGACGTCCGCGGCACCACGACCTGCACATCCACCCCCGCCCGGGACGCCTCGTCCGCCACAGACTCGCGTACGGACGTCAGCAACGGACCGATGGGCACGTCGGCCATCGCCATGTCATCGGGACGCACGAACTTCACAAATCCCTGCACCACCTCATCGAGCCGTCGGATCTCGGTCCCGATGACGTCGGCATGTCGCAGGGCCGCGCCCGGCACCGGCCCGGCCAGCTTCTGCTTGAGCAGCTCGAGGTGAATCGTCATGGCATTCAGCGGGTTCTTGACCTCGTGCGCCACCCCGGCGGTCAGCCGTCCCAGTGCCGCCATGCGCCGCGTCAGTGCCGCCACGCGTCCCTCGGACGCCCCTGAGGGACCGACGGCGGCCTGCAGCTGGTCCGCAATCCGCTCGAAGAGGTCACCGACGCCCTGAAACTCGGCTTCCCGCAGGTCAAGGGGCGTGGTGAGTTCCCCACGGCCCAGCCGCGACAGTCCACTCGTGAGCACATGAATCGGCCGCACGATCACCCGTGCGAGCACGAGGGCCACCAGCAACGCCACGCCCAGTGCCCCAAGCGCAAACAACCCGACCGGGCGCATCGACCGCAGCAGCTGCTGGCGGATGCCGTCCGTCGTGTAGCGGATGCGGACTTCGCCAAAGGGACGGTCGCCCAGCAGCAGCGGCTGCCGCCAGTCGTAGATGCGCACTTCCCCGAGAATGGCCTGCACCTGCGTCCAGGCGGGCCCACGCAGCAGCTGTCCGAGGTCTTCGCGCGGGGGCAGGGGGCGCCCCACCGTCGCCAGGACGGCATCGCCCGACGCCACCACGACGTCTGACGGGTCGACGACCACGGCCACGACCACTTCCGGGAGGGAAATCTGCGCCACGGCGAGCGCCGACTGAACGCCGGCGCTGGACCGGATGTCGTGGTAGGCGCTGGCTTCACTGCGAGGAGCCAGGGCCGCCTGCTGCACGATGCCGAATCCCACCACCTCAGCCCGGCGGGCCGCCTGCTCGAGCAGCACGCGGGCCAGCGTGGCCATCTGCAGCAGACTCAGGGCCAGCACCACCGCGCCGACCAGAGCCGTGACGCCAAGCGTCTGCGTGCGCCGGATGGACGGGCTCATTTGTCGCGGTTGAGTTTGTTGTGCAGGGTCTTGAGGCTGATGCCCAGCATCTCGGCGGCCCGTGTCTTGTTGCCCTGTACGGCCTCGAGCGTGGTGTGAATCAGGCGCATTTCGGCCTCGTCCACGGTCATACCAGGGATCAGGCGGAGCGCATCAGCCGTGGACGAAGCGTCGGGCCGCGGTGAACGTGGCGGCATCAGCGCGAGGTGCGCGGCGGCGATGTCGTGGTCCGGCGACAGGATGCTGGCGCGCTCCATGACATTACGGAGCTCGCGGACGTTGCCCGGCCAGTCGTACGCCTGCAGGAGCGCCAGCGCCTCTGGCGTCACACGTCGCAGGGGCCGATGGTCGCGCGCGCTGAATTCGTCGAGAAATGTCTGCACGAGCAGCGGCACATCGTCGCGCCGATCCCGAAGCGGCGGCAGGGTGATCGTGAAGACGTTCAGGCGGTAGTAGAGATCGTCGCGGAGGCGCCCCTCACGCAGGGCCGTCTCCGGTGAGACGTTGGTCGCCGCCAGGACGCGCACGTCCACCTCCTGCTCGGCGCGTCCGCCCAGGCGCCGGAACCGGCGCTCCTGCAGCACCCGCAGCAGCTTGACCTGCGTGGCTGGCGCCATTTCCGCAATTTCATCCAGAAACAGCGTGCCGTGGTCGGCCAGTTCGAAACACCCGGCCCGGCGCTCGGTCGCCCCCGTGAACGCCCCGCGCTCGTGCCCGAAGATTTCGCTCTCGAGGAGCGTTTCGGGAATCGCCGCACAGTTCAGCCCCACAAACGGTCCAGATGCCCGCGGACTCAACTGGTGCAGCGTCTGCGCCACCAGTTCCTTGCCGGTGCCCGATTCTCCGCAGATCAGAATGGAGGCCGGCGTCGGCGCTGCCAGTTCGATGACGCGGTAGATCGCGCGCATGGCGGCACTGGCGCCCACCAGGCGGCCAAAGCGCCCACGGTCGGCCAGCTGACGCCGAAGCACCAGGTTCTCACGATGCTGGGCCTGCGCCCGCGTCACCCGGTCGAGCAGGTGCCGCAGCCGCAGAGGATCGACCGGCTTGGTCAGGTAATCTTCTGCACCCGCCTTCAGCGCCTCGACGGCCGTGTCGATGGTGCCCTGCGCCGTCAGCAGCACAAACGTCATCTGCGCGCGGTCGTCCGGAGCGAGGGCCTTCAGCAAATCGAGGCCGGTCATGCGCGGCATGACGAGATCGGACACGATGACTGACGGCTGCACCCGGCTGACCTGTTCAAGTCCGTCACGTCCGTCGACGGCCACCGCCGTGCGATAGCCCCATGACGCGATGAGCTCGGCCAGACCTGTGCGCGTGGCTTCATCGTCTTCCACGATGAGCACGCGTTCTGCAGACGGGATGAGCGGCTCACTCACGCGAAGAAGTGTACCATCGGGCCCGATGGCTGTGCCTCTGACGCGCCTGCGTGTCCTGACCGAAGTGCTGGCCTGCTCCGGCATCCCGACACAGGTGCTGCTGACCGGGTTGCTCGCGCTGGCGGGCGTGCGCCCGCTCGAGGACGATGGCACGCTGTCACTGCGCTTCCTCGTGCTGATGACGCTCAGCGACACGGTGCTGCTGGTCTGGCTCGTGCGGTATTTCCTGCACGCCGGCGGTGAAGCGGTGCACCAGACGCTGCTGCCAGCCGACCGCCGACGCGGAGATCTGGGCGTGGGGTTGCTGCTGACGCCGCTGCTGCTCGTGGGGGTGAGCGTCGGCATCGCGTGTCTGCGCTGGATGTGGCCAGCACTGGCCACGGTGCCCACCAACCCGTTCGAAGCGCTGGCCAGCACGCCCGGGCGCGCGATGTTGCTGGGGGTGGTCGCGATGGTGGCCGGCGGCGTTCGCGAGGAAATGCAGCGAGGATTTCTGCTGCACCGGTTCCGCCACGACCTCGGCGGGGCGATGCCGGGCCTTGTCATCACCAGCCTCGCCTTCGGCCTCGGGCATGTGATGCAGGGCTGGGACGCCGCCGTGGTCACGGCGGGGCTCGGGGCCGTATGGGGCCTGGTCTTTCTGAGGCGGGGCAGTATCGGCGCGAGCCTGTTCAGTCACGCGGCCACCAACGGCGTGCAGGTACTGGCGGCCTACCTGATGCATCAGGGCCGCATGCCGCCCTAGGACCGTGCGCGCCCCCGCACGGGTCGAGCACCACCACCCTCGTCTCGGCCCGAGTCGGGGCAGGACGGTGCGCGTGCACCGCCCGGCGCCGGACGGCCTCGCCGCTGGACAGGCCCTCGCAGGGTGGCGGCCCCCGGTCTCGCGCCTACTTGACGACGCGCACCGACGCGGTGCCCTGCAGCTTCTTCTGAACGCCGGCAGCCAGGAAATTCGCCGTGACGCGTACCTCCACGGCCTCGCCGACGGGCAGATTGTGATCAATATCCTGCTTGTTGAAGGTCAGCATCAGCGGCGTCCCGCCCCGACCACCGGTCACGCGCGCGGCCTCCATGCGATGCGTGGTCAGCGGCCCTTCCATCGTCACAGGGGAGGAGGTGTCCAGCGCCCACCCGGCCGGCACCGTCATGGTGGCCTGCACCACGCCCGTCACCGCGTTGAAGTGACCCGTGGGCGACCGGAAATCAAGAACCGGCGTGGTGAACGCCACCGTCGTGGGTGCCGCCGCCAGCGTCACGACAATCTTTCCCGTGGGCCGCGGGTCGGTGCAGTCGTTGTAGTAATACTCGCCTTCCCGGTCAAACGTGTAGCGGGCCGACTCGCCCGGCTTGAGGCGGAAGTTGAACTGGCCTTCGAAGAACTGCGTGGCGCAGTGCTCTTTCTGGTTGCCCGTGCCCGGCCCACCAAGCTGGGCGTCGCCTGGATTGGTAAACGTCACCGTCGTCCCGACGGGCACCGTAAGACGCGAGGGCAGCATCGACCCTGTGGCCGTGCTGTCGCGGACGGGTCCCGCTGGCGGCTGCGCAGCTGCCGCGGGAACCCCACCGGGCCCCGCACCAGCGCCCGCACCCGCACGGCCCGCTCCCTGCCCACCGCCTCCCGGGCCGGGACCAGGTCCGAACCCGCGTGTCGGCGAAGGCACGCGCTGATAGGCCAGATACACGGTGTTCGCAGGGACACCGTCCCACGTGGCGTTGTCCACCGGGCGGCGAAGATTCGGATTCGGTGGGGGTGCGGGGGCCTCGCTGCTACCGGACACGACCGTCGTCGCGCTGCGCGCACCCAGCGTATACAGCGCCTTGCCGCCGATCTTGAACGCCCACAGCGCATCACCCCGGCCGGGTTGCGCATAGGGCTGGTTGGCCCCCATGGCCGCGGTGGCGATGTACTGCTCGCCGTTGACCATGTAGGTGATGATGCCCGACGCACTGGGGAAGCCCGTCTGGAAGCGCCAGAGTTCGTCCCCGGTCCGCGCATCGAGCGCCAGCATCCAGCCGTCGACCTTCGAGACAAACAGCAGGTCGCTGGCCGTCACCAGCACGCTGTTGCCGTGCGCGATGTCTCCGCCGGGGCCGAACTCCTTGCGC
Source organism: Vicinamibacterales bacterium (assembly GCA_044238535.1). Lineage (GTDB taxonomy): Bacteria > Acidobacteriota > Vicinamibacteria > Vicinamibacterales > UBA2999 > VFZN01. The sequence continues at coordinate 1,614 of JBIIDF010000079.1, read as the reverse complement.
CACTTCACCAGATTGGTGGACGCATCGACCGCGACGAGCCCCCCCGACTGATACTGCCCCGGCGCGCGCAGGCCGTTGCCGCCCTGAAACAGATTGTTGGCGTGGGCCGAGGGATTGGTGGAATAGGCGATGTAGTAGAGGTTCAGCCGGTGGCTGTAGCCGTTGTTCGACCAGTCCGCGCCACCGTTCTGACTGGGTACTGACAGCACGGGTTGCGCCCAGTGCCCGTCGTTGAGACAGCCCAGGCGCGGCGGCCCGCTCATGTACGGGGCATCGCCTTCCAGATAGTGGCCAGCGCGCAGCACCAGACGCATCTGCCCGGGGTGCGCCGGATCAGGTTCGGCCTGATAGCCGTTGTAGTTGGGCACCGCACGATGCGGGGCACCAGGCAGGGGCCCCCCGAGATTTTCGTAGGCCAGACACTGGGGAATGAAGGACGGTTGCGCCGGATAGGGCTGCGTGTCCGGCGACAGTTGCCGCGAATCGACCGGCACCTTGCGGTATTCGATCGGCAGCGCAGGCGTGCCATTCGTGCGGTCGAGTACGAAGGTATGGCCCTGCTTGCTGCCGTAGTAGATAACCTTGCGCTGCTGGCCGCCGATCATCACGTCGGCCAGCAACGGCGCGTGCACGTTGTCCATATCCCAGATGTCGTGACGCACCGACTGGAAGTGCCACTTGTAGGCGCCGGTTCGGGCATCAATCGCCACCACGGAATTGGTGAACAGGTTGTCGCCGGGACGTCCCGACCCGTCCTGCGAGTTGGCACAGGTGCGTACGTTGCCGAACGTCCAGTACACCATCCCGAGTTCCGGATCGATCGCGGGGTGAATCCACGGCGAACCGCCCGCGGCCTTGTAGCAGTCATTCGGCGTGTCGTTCGGCGATGATTTGGTGGTCCAGGTGTCGCCGGCATCGAAGGTGCGCCCGGTCACGTCGGTGAACACCGTGCCGTGCGGATATGCGCTGTAGAACCACCACTGCATGGCACCGTCGCTGGCGCGCACGGCGTATGCCGCGCTGCGGGGCGAGTCATTGGTGCCGACGTAAACCATGCCGTCGAAATAGATGGTCGCCACCTTGGCCGTATTGCCGAGGGGCTCACCCTTGGCCGTCGGCTGCACGGCCCAGACCTGAGCGCCCGTCTGCTGGTCGAGCGCCACCACGCGGTTGCCTCCCGCCAGCGTGTAGACCTTGCCTTCGCCCACCGCCACACCACGCCGTGTGCTGGAGGGTCCGAAGCCGGATGTCTCCGGCGAGGGCTGCCACTTCCACTTGACGGCGCCGGTGGCCCCGTCGACCGCCATGACACCACCAACCGGCGTATCGAGATACAGGATCCCGTTGACCGCCACCGGGGTGGTCTGCTGCCCCGAGTGGTCGGTGCCCGGCCCGGGCACCGGACTGGTGACGGGCTCCGCCGAGGCGTGGACCAGCCACGCCGGCCCCAGGTCCCGGATGTTCTGCCGCGTGATCTGTGTCAGGGACGAGTACGACTGGTTGCCGTAATTGCCGCCGTTCTTGGGCCAATCGCCGGCGGTCGGCTCACAGCATGCGACCGCGCGTTGCGCCACGGTCGTGACCGCCAGACCGACTCCCATCACCACGGTCGCC
>JBIIDF010000021.1:0-17770 GCA_044238535.1 Vicinamibacterales bacterium | reverse complement strand
ACGCAGGCTCGTACCCCCTGACCACCGTGCCGCCGAGTGTTCGCGGCGCGCGCCGATGACCCAGGGCATTCCAATACATGTCAGGACAACAAGTCAAGCCAGCCGACCTGGCCCCCCCCCTCACGGGTCGAACACCACTACCGTCGTCCGGCGCCGCAAGTCAGCCGTCCATTCGCGCAGCAGCACGTCACGCCGCTCTTCTGTGGCGAACCGCTGTCGCACGTAGGCCTGCACATGCAGGTCATCACGAATCCACGCACGCAGGCGATCGGGCGTCATCCCTCCCGCATCGAGAATGCGCGCCAGCGCGTCGCGCCCGCCGGCGCGCGCTTCGACCGCGGTCAGCCGTGTCTCGAGCACCGCGGCGTCCGCCTGGAAGGGAAAAAACCGTTCAGCCTCACGCAGCTGCAGCTCGCGGTCAACCAGGCGTCCGACCGCCGTCGGTGAGACGCCATCACCCTCGAGCATCCCCAGGCGTTGCGCCGTGATCACATCGGACTGCAGCAGCGGACGGCCGCCGACTATGGCCACCGTGCGATCGAGCAGTACCGGCGTCTGCAAGGAGGCGACCAGCGCCATCGCAAGGATCAGCTGCGGTGTCATCAGAACGCCTGCCCCAGGGAAATGTGCAACACGGCCCGCCGTTCACGAGCCCCGGCCACCACCCGCTGCGGTTGCAGCTTGAGGCCCACATCGATGCGGATCGGGCCGATGGGTGACCGGTATCGCACGCCCACGCCGGCCGCCGTCCGCAAGGCCCCGGGATCGATGGCACTGGCGCGCCGATAGATGTTGCCGGCATCCACAAACGCCACCAGGCCCAGGCCCTTCCAGTAGGGGGCCCGCACTTCCGCATTCAGCACGAGCAGCCCGGCACCTCCCTGGGGAAAGCCCTGCTGGTCGATGGTATCGGCGGTGCCGAGCCGGTCGAGGGCAAAGCCGCGCACCGTGGTGTCGCCGCCCGCGAAGAAGCGTTCGCTGGCGGGCACATTCTCGACAACGTCCACCACCGGGCGCCCGGCGCTGTCGACGATGGGCGCGCCAGTGTCATCGACCCGGGCGACCTCACGAGGGAAGCCGCGGGCCATGCCCACGCGCACGCCTCCGGCAACCACCATCCGTGTGCCAGGGACACGCCGGTACGCGAAGGCCTGCGTGAACGCCTTGGCGAACCCCACTTCCGAACCGATGGCGCGCGCCGCCAGGGACCCGTCGACCCCCAGCAACAGTCCCCGGGTCGGATCGAGCAGGTCATCACGAGAGTCGCGCAACAGTCCCGTGAACACCGTCGAGAGGCGGATCTGCGGAAACAGCCGGTCAATCAGCAACCGATCTTCGGGCGCAATCTGCTGATTCGACAGCCGCGTGTAATCGGCCGTATACCGCACCGTGGCCGTCAGCCGCTCGGCAAACCTGCGCGCGTAGTCGACGCGCACGCCACGGCGGTTGAACGTGAAGCTGGCGCGAATCCCCTGTTCGAGAAACGCCGTCACCAGGGCATCACCCGCGCGACCAAACGCTCTCGGCTCGCGGAACGTGGCCGCCAGACGGTAATCGTTCAGGCCGTAGCCCCCGACGGCTGGTGCTGAGGTACCGTCGACCTCGGGGTCCACGGGTCGCAGCGAGATGCGCCCGAACAGACTGGCCGTCCGGTTCTTGCCCCAGAAGTTCCGTCGCGTCAGATCGAAAAAGGTACGCGGCGCGACTTCAATGCGTTCGACCGCCCCCGACCCGTCCACCGACTGCCGCGGGCGTTGTCCCGCCTCGATACCGGCGCCGTAGGTCAGCGTGGTGGGGGGGGCCTCTTCGACCGTCACCAGGACATCTCTGACGGGTGACCCGGTCCGGGGCACATCAGTGATGCGCACGCGTCTGAACAGCCCCAGATGACTGACGCGACCCTGACTCGCCGCGAGGGCCTCCGGCGTGAGCGGCTGTCCGGGCACCACCGCCAGTTCGCGCACAATGACCCGTGCATCCGTCCGCACAGTGCCCGTAATGAGCACGCGATCCACCAGGGCCTGCTCGCCTTCCTCCACCATCCACCGCACCAGCGCCTGTCCATCGGCCTCTGCCACCGTGACCGACGGCGTGACCTGCACACCCAGAAATCCCCGGCTGCGGTAGTACCGTTCGATGACGTCGCGGTCCGCAGCGACCAGTGGACGATAGAACGGGCGCCCCCGCTGCAGGCTCAGTGTCGGCAGCCAGTCCGCGTGAGGGATCGCCGTTCCGCCGGACGCGTGCACCTCGGACACCGTCACGCGCCGCCCCTCGGTCACGCCGTAGCGCACGTCTACGGGCCGATGGCGCGTATCGCCCTCACCGGTCTCGGGCAACACCTCGACGGTCGTCTCGACACGCACCTGCTCGAACCCGCGGACCCGATAGAGCTCGGCGATCGCAGCACCAACGGTCGCCGCACGGGCATCGGCAAACGGACTGCCCTCGGGCAACTGCACCAGGGCCCGCACCTCGTCGGCATTCACCGCCTGCATGCCCGTCACCTCGGCCCGCCGCACGCGGTGCAGCACGCCCCGTGACACGGTGAACGTGAGGACCAGCTCACCGCCGACCTCGCTTCGGCGGTAGGGGGCCTGCGCCTCACGGAAGCCGCGCTCGCGCAGATACCCTTCGATATTGCGGCCGGCGTCCTCGAGCAAATCCTCGTCAATCGCCCGCTGCGCATCAATCGCCACCAGGGTCTCCAGGGGCGCCCCACTCAGCGCATCCCCTGCATAGACCACACGGACACGACGGCCTGCAGCCACGGCAATTTCGACAATCGCCCGTTCGTCGGCCTCACTGGTGACCGTATCGTCGCGGACGATGGCCTCATAGAATCCCTGACGGCGGAGGGTGGCCTCGTACTCGAGCATCCGCGCTGCCAGGTCCTGCGGATCGTAGGGGCCGCCCGGTGTCAGTCCCAGCCGGTCGAAGATGCGCTGCTGGGGCTCTGTGGGTGCCCCGGTCAGCCGGAGCGCGCCCACCTGCAACTGTGGTCCCGGCTCCACCATGACACGCACCGTCGACGTCCCGGCCTGGCTCCCTGGTTCGAGACGGGGCGTGGCTGTGGCCCGGCGGAATCCACGGGCCCGGAACGACGCGACGACCGACGCGACCAGGTCGGGGATGCGCTCGGCCGTCCACTGGCCCCCGAAGCGATCGGCCACGACCTGTCGCGTCACGTCACGCTCCAGCGCGCCCGCGCCCTCCAGAACGACGCGCGTGACCAGCGGCACCGGACGCACGGACCACACCACACGGACCCCATCACGCACGGCCTCGGCCCTGACCCGCACATCGTCGTAACGGGCGAGGCCGACCAGGTGCACCATGGTGGAGCGGATGTCTGCGGCACGCAGCGGCTCGCCTGCACGTGTCTCGATCAAGGCTCGCACGGTGTCGGGGACGTCGGTACCGTCTGTCAGCTCGACGTCGACCGCCATCACGCGCGCACCGAGGGCATCCGAGGCCGACTGCGCCATCGCCGATGACGCCCATGCCAGCAGACAGAGGCAGACGCCCAGGAGCCGCATCAGAAGGTATGCCTCTTGCGCACTTCGAGCGCATAGGTGCGGTCTTCGTTCTGCGACAGAATCCAGGCCAGCGTGTCGCTCTGATCAAATTCGAGCAGGATGATCTCATCACGCGTGGACGAGGTCAGGCTGCGGGCATAGGTGAGATAAATACGGTCGGAGATGCGCTTGCCCAGGGTGATGCGCGCCGACGGATTCACATTCAGCCGCGCCGACTGCTGATACGGGTCGACGAGCAGCGGCGTGATCTGGAACGAGTCGATGCCGAAGGTGTCCTGCACGACCTTCCCGACTTCCGCCGACAGTGTGCCTGTCAGCGCGCGGGTGGCCCGCGCTTCGAGCAGGCGCTGCTCGCGCTCGTTGGGCCGCTGCTGGGCAGACAGTTCGACGTCACCGCTGGGCGTGATGTCGCTGAACAGCATGGTCAGGATGTCGAGCGGTGGCAGCGGCGGGTCCGAGGTGAACTCCGGCTGCAGCCGTTCGGTCGTCCCGGCCATGCGCAGACGAACCCGGTAGGTCTGGCCCGGGACGCGCACACGCGTCTCGGCCTCCACGTCGAAGAAGGGCATCAACCGCTCGGGATTGGTGAAATCGAGACTGCCTCTGGTGACCAGATAGCGTCGTCCCTCAAAGCGCACTTCGCCGCGTTCGATGTCCGCGCGCCCGACCACGCTCGGGCGTGCCGACGTGCCCCGCACATTGAGGTCGGCACTCGCGACGATGCGGGCCTGGCTGTTGTCGATGCGCAGTGACGAGGCGGCCACCACGCGAACATCGAGGGCGATCGTGCTGTCCGATGCGGTGGTCAGGGCCCCTTCCACGGTCGGCATGGCCGGGGCGCCACCACTACCCCCGCCGCTGAACAACCCGCCCGTGGTGTCGATCTCCGACGACCAGACGGCATCCTTCACGGTGAGGGTGCCGCTCAACACTGGCGCCGAGGGCGGGCCCTGCAGCGCGAGTTGGGCATCCACGAGGGAGCGCGTCCCCTCCGGCACACGCAGCCGCATGTCGGTGGCCGTCACCGTGGCGTCGAATTCGCTCAGCGCGAGTCCTGACAAGCCGAGGCGTCCCCCGAAACGAATGCCCCCTCCGGCCACGCGTCCCGTGAGCCGGTCCAGTTGCACGCCGGTGGGGGTAAACGTGACGAGGCCCGTGAGACCTTCAAGGGCATGCGGGAGGGCAAAACTGCGGAGACGTCCGTCGATGAGCCGCGCCTGTCCCGAGACCGATGGCGCCTCGACCGTCCCGGTAATGCGCGCCGCCAGTTCGGCGCGTCCGGTCGTGCGCACATCGGGCACCAGGCCTTCGAGCACGGCGAGATTGGCCGACCCGGTGGCGGCCAGCGCGAGGGTCTGCGTCGGCACATCGACCGTCCCCGTCAGATCAAGCGCGGTGTCGTCACCGGCGAGGCTGAACGCATCGAGCCGGAGTCGCTGGCGGTCCATGCTGATGCGCACATCGCCGCGGTTGCGCAGTCGATAGTCGAAAAACGTGAGGGCGAGCGATTCCCCCTGCACATCGACGCGCAGGGCATCAAGGTTATACAGCTCGCCCACGGCGCGCACAGTGCCGGACGCCACGGCCGACACATACGGCGAGAACGTCGGGTCGTAGGCCCGCAGATACGGGTCCAGCGACGTGTCGGTGACGCGGAAGGAGATATCGCAGTCCATCTCGTCGGTGAGCGACACCCGCCCGGTTCCACTCACTGCCAGTCGCACCGAGGCGGCGTCGAATTCGTAGACCATGTCGATGCCGCGGACGCCCAGTCGTCCGGTCACTTCGCCCACGCCCTCATCCCCGTAGAACAGGTCCTGAATGCTGAACCGCACGTCGTAGCGCGGAAAGTCGACGTCGCCACTGCCACTGGCGGTGAAGGCGAAGCGGCCGCTGAATCGCGGCCCGACATCGAACTGCGGCACCACCATCGACTCCACGGCCACGCCACTGCCGGCCACGTTGAACGAATACGACCCGGCCCAGGCCACGTAGGCGGCGCCCGTCGATGTCGCGCCTCCCTTCCGAATCACCATGCCGTCGAGCCTGACGCCGGTGCCTTCGAACTGCAGTGCCGCATCCCCGTGGTCGATCGGCTCGTCGTAGACCACCGCCTCGTCGAGCGCGAGGCGTCCGAATCCGTAGGGTCCCTCGTAGTCGCCGTAGAGGTGCAAGTCGCCGGACAGCCGCCCGTCCACTTCATACGCTTCCAGTTCAAACGCGTCGCGGAAGTCGGCGAGCGGGCGCCGGTCGAAGCGGAACCGTGCATCCATCTGTTCCCCGCCATCCGCGCGGGGATACCCCAGCGAAAACTTCCCGGTGATGTCCATCGCCGAGTCGTCATGGACCACGCGTGAGCGGCTGACCGTGGCGTAGCTGTTCTCGACGACAAAGTCCGCATCGACCTCGTCCCACACCACACCCCAGGCGCGCATCTCATCCCCGCGCAGGTGCCCGGTGATTTTCGGACGCCGCAGCGGTCCGGTGAGCACGCCGTCATACTGCCCGATGCCATCCACCAGCACGGCCGCCGTCGGGGCGCCCACAGCCGTCAGCACCCCGGCCATGAACCGGTCGCTGGCCTGCCAGTTCCGGCTCGTCACCGAAAACGGCAACCGCGAGTCGTCACCCCATGCGGTCGTGCCGGAAAATTCCAGATGGGTATCGGGCGTCGACAGTGCCGACGCCTCAATCGTGATGCCGTGCTCATTGAATCGGAAGGTGCTGCGTCCGGCCACCGGCACTGGCGCGCGCGGGGTGTGACTGCTGAATGGCCCCTGCTCAAGCGCCCGCGCTCGCGCCTCCTCGATGGCGTCGACCGGCAGTGCCGCCGTCTGCAGGGCCACACCCGGAGGCCCGGTCACCGACAGGCTGCCGCCCCCCTCGCGCTTCCAGAATTCGCTCATCGGCCACGACAGACGGGCCTCGCCGCTGGCCGCCCCCTCGAGTCGCAGCCCGGCCACCTCGAGCGCATCGGTCAGATTCCGCAGGTCGACGCCGTCGTAGGTCCCCGCGATGGTCGCCCTGGGTCGTACATCCACGCGTGCCATCGGCGCCATCGCATACGAAAAGGCCACGCGTCCGCCGTGAAACTCACCCGTCGCGTCCGTGACGTCGAGCCGGGCAGGCACCCACCGCAGATTGCCGCACAACCGGCGCAGGCGGAACCGGTTGATGGTGGCATCGTCCGCCGTCACCGTCCCGGACAGGTCGCGTCCGCCGGTGAAGTAGTGAAACTGTCCCCGAAAGCGGGCCTCGCCAGACATCTCAAGCGGATAGCCCTGAAAGAACAGGTGGCGAATGCGCGCCAGCGGCATTCGCGACTCGAACTGCCAGGTCTGCTCGGGCCAGTGCGCCGCATCCAGTTCACCGGTGAGGGCATGCACCCCCTCGTCCGTCCGCAGCTCGACCCGGTCAAACCGCACCTTGCCGTCGGCCACGGCGAAGCTGCCGTCGAGGGCGGCCCGCATCGGCAGATAGTTCTGCACCCACAGCGTGCTCTCCGCAAACGACAGCCGTCCGCGCAGGTCGGCCAGTTGCGTCACCGTGATGTCGACCTTCTGCGTCGCAATGCTCCACTGCGATCCGTAGTCGCGGAACTCGAGTGCGCCGTTTGACAGGTGGATGTATTGCAGCGAGGTGGTAATGAGGCTGGGCCCGGTTCGCGGAGGACGCGGCGGGCCGGTGACCCGGGGGAACGTCTGCCGTCCGTTGGGATAGCTCTCGAGCACCATGGTCCAGTCGCGCACCTCGACGGCGTCGATGCGCAGTTCCCGATCGACCAGTGTGCGCCAGGTGAGGGTCAGCTCGACGCGCTTGGCCACCAGCCAGGGATCTTCGCCCGCATACATGCCGTCGATGACGAGGTCCTCGATGACCAGCCGCCCCTGTCCGATCTGCACCCCGAGGCGCCCGATGTGCACGCCCCGGTCGAACCAGGTGCGCCCGAACGATTCGGCCTGGCTCCTGAGCACAGGGCCGAGGTCGATACTGACCACGCTGACCAGCACCACCGCCGTCACAATCGCCAGCGTCAGGCCCGTCGCCCTGGCCGAGCGGACGAGTGCGGTCAGGCGGGGATGCACGCGCGGCTACTCCACCGTCACCAGCAGCGCGCCGGCGTCCACCGACTGGCCTTCGACGGCCCGCACCGTCCGGACGATGCCGGCGCGGGTCGCCTTGAGCTCGTTTTCCATCTTCATGGCCTCGACCACCACGAGTCCCTGCTTCGGGACCACCGCGTCCCCCGGGGCCACGAGCACACGCACCACTTTCCCCGGCATGGGCGCGGTCACGTGCTGGGGACCGCCGCCACCCGCACCGGCGTCGGTGCCCCGTCGACCGAATCGCGATACCGGCATCGCCGTGAGCGTCTGCCCCTCCAGCGTCACCGCATAGCCGCCCCCCCGCTGCACCGTCACCGAGGTGTCGATGCTGCGACGTACGCCCTCGGCATCGGTGATCACCAGCGAGACCCCGTCGGTGGCCACGGGGCGTGCGTCCACCAGGAACGACTGCCCGTCGACCTCCACGGTCAGCTCCGCGCCGCTGCCACTGACCGCAACCCGCCGGCGTCGGCCGTTGATCTCAAGCTCCACGTGCACAATGGCTCCTTCAGCGAAGACCTACGACCGCAGCGCCGACTGGCGCGCGGCCTGCTGCCAGCGGCTGGGCGCCGCCGTCACCGGCATCGACGATGCGCCGGTCGTCCCTTGACGCATCCGCACCGCTACAGCAATGGCCGCGAGCAGTTCATGCTGGTCGGTACACGGCACGAGCGGCGCGCCGCCTCGTGTACCGAGTTTGCGGTCGATGAACGTCGTATCGAATCGACCCGCCTGAAAATCGTCGTCTTCGAGAATCCAGCGGAAGAATGGAATCGTCGTGCGGATGCCGCGCACCTCATATTCGGCCAGGGCTCGGCGCATGCGCGCCAGTGCCGTTGGCCGGTCGTCGGCCCACGTGATGAGCTTCGAGATCATCGGATCGTAGTAGATGGGCACCTCGCCGCCTTCGTACATGCCGCTGTCATCGCGCACCCCAGGTCCCTGAGGCACCCGCAGCCCGTGCACGCGACCCGGCGACGGCATGAACCCGGTGTCAGGATCTTCCGCGTAGATGCGGCACTCGACTGCATGCCCGCGCGGTGTCACGGCGCGTGCAGGTTCCACCGTCAGCCGTTCGCCGCGCGCGATGCGCAGCTGCCACTGCACCAGATCGATGCCGGTCACCTGTTCGGTAATCGGATGCTCCACCTGCAGGCGCGTATTCATTTCGAGGAAGTAGAACGACCCGTCCTCGTCGAGCAGGAATTCGATCGTGCCGGCATTCGTGTAGCCCGCCTGCCGCGCGACCGCGGCGGCGGCATCAGTCATGCGCCGGCGCAGATCGGGGGAGACGGCCAGCGACGGGCTTTCCTCGACCACCTTCTGGTGCCGCCGCTGGATGGAACATTCGCGTTCGACAAACGGCACCACCGTGCCGTAGTGGTCGGCCAGCAGCTGCACCTCGATGTGTCGCGGGGCGAGGATGCGCCGTTCGAGATACACCGCCGAGTCGCCAAAGGCCGAGCCCGCTTCCGATCGTGCCGCGCGCAGGGCCGACGGCAGATCTGCCGCCTCGGTGACCATCCGCATGCCCTTGCCACCACCGCCGGCGACAGCCTTCAGCATCAACGGATAGCCGATGCGCTCGGCCACGGCCAGCACCTCCTCGTCCGAGACATCGTCGGCGAGCGGGGTCTCGGTGCCGGGCACCACCGGCACCCCCACGGCCATCGCCACCTGCCGCGCGGCCGTCTTGCTGCCCATCAGCGTGATCGCTTCGGGCGAGGGGCCGACAAACGTCAGGCCCGCCTCGGCGCAGGCCGCCGCGAAATCTTCGTTCTCGGCCAGAAAGCCGTACCCCGGATGCACGGCATCGGCGCCGCTCTGCCGTGCCACCTCAATCATCCGATCGATGCGCAGGTAGCTCTCGCGGGGCGGATTGGGACCCACCCAGTACGCCTCGTCGGCCATGCGGACGTGGAGCGCCGCGCGGTCGCAGTCCGAGTAGACCGCGACGGTCGACACGCCGAGGTCACGGCACGCCCGGATGATGCGCACCGCAATTTCGCCGCGGTTGGCAATCAGCACCTTCTTCATGGCACGTCCTTCGGTCGTCATGACGGCATCACAGCGGGATGTTGCCGTGCTTCTTGCGGGGCAACGACTCGCGCTTGCCCTCGAGTGTGGCCAGCGCCTGAATCAGCTTCCGCCGGGTGGTGCGCGGCAGAATCACTTCATCGACGTATCCTTTTTCAGCCGCCACATACGGATTCGCAAACTTCCCGCGGAACTCTGCCACCTTCTCCGCGCGCATCGCCACCGGATCGTCAGCCCGCTCGATCTCGCGCTTGTACAGGATGTTCACGGCCCCCTCCGCTCCCATCACCGCAATCTCGGCCGTCGGCCATGCGTAATTGAAGTCGGTCCGCAGATGCTTGCTCGCCATGACACAGTAGGCCCCGCCATACGCCTTCCGCGTGATGACGGTCACCTTGGGCACCGTCGCCTCCGCGTATGCATACAGCAGCTTCGCCCCATGGCGGATGATGCCGCCGTACTCCTGGACGGTCCCCGGCAGAAAGCCCGGTACATCCTCGAACGTCACCAGCGGAATGTTGAAGGCATCGCAGAAGCGCACGAACCGTGCGCCCTTGACCGAGGCATCGATGTCGAGGGTGCCCGCCAGATGCGCCGGCTGGTTCGCGACGATACCGACGGGTCGGCCACCCAGCCGTGCAAAACCCACGAGGATGTTCCGGGCATAGTGCTGGTGCACTTCCAGGAAATAGCCCTCGTCGGCCACGGTGTGAATGACATCGAGCATGTCATACGGCTGATTCGGTGAGACCGGCACCAGCGTGTCGAGCGCGTCGTCTTCGCGGTCGGGCGCATCCTCGGTCGGACGACGCGGGGCGTCGTCGATGTTGTTGCCCGGCAAGAACGACAGCAACTCGCGGATGAGCAGCAGGCATTCGCGGTCATCGGCCACGGCGAAGTGCGCGACGCCGCTGACGGCGTTGTGCGTCATCGCGCCGCCGAGCGCATCCTTGGTCACGTCTTCGTGCGTGACGGTGCGGATGACATCGGGGCCCGTCACGAACATGTAGCTGGTGTCCTTCACCATGATGGTGAAGTCCGTGATGGCCGGCGAATAGACGGCACCACCGGCGCACGGGCCCATGATGGCGGAGATCTGCGGCACGACGCCCGAGGCCAGCGTGTTGCGCAGAAAGATGTCGGCATAGCCGCCGAGCGACACCACACCTTCCTGGATGCGCGCCCCCCCGGAGTCGTTGAGGCCGATGACCGGGCAGCCGTTGCGCACGGCCATGTCCATCACCTTGCAGATCTTCGCGGCGTTGGTTTCCGATAACGACCCGCCGAACACCGTGAAGTCCTGCGCGAAGGCATAGACCACGCGTCCGTGCACACGTCCGTGCCCGGTGATGACACCGTCACCGGGAAACACCTGTGCCTCCATGCCGAAGTCCCGGCAACGATGCGTCACCAGCTTGTCGACTTCCTCGAAGGTGCCCGGGTCAAACAGCAGGTCGATGCGTTCACGGGCGGTCAGCTTGCCCGCGTCATGTTGCTTCCGCAGCCGGTCAGCCCCCCCGCCGTCCTCAGCGCGGCGTTCGCGGGCGCGCAGATCGTCCACAGGCGTCCTCGACATCGGTGCTACCCCGCCACACAGGGATTCGACAGGGTCCCCACACCCTCGATTTTCACCATCATGCGGTCACCGGGCACGAGCGGCCCGACGCCCGACGGGGTCCCGGTGGTGATGACGTCGCCTGGCTGCAGGGTCATGAAGCGCGTCACATGCTCGATGAGATACGGCACCGGGAAAATGAGCTGGTCGGTGTTGGACGCATGACGACGCTCGCCGTTGACCCAGCCCTCAATCGGCAGCGCCGACGGGTCGAGGCCCACCGCAATGCATGGCCCGATGGGCGCAAAGGTGTCGAAGCCCTTCGCACGCGAATACTGGACGTCCTTCACCTGCAGTTCGCGCGCCGTGACATCACACAGGCACGTCACGCCAAGCACATAGCGCATCGCATCCTCCGCCTTCACGCGCGACGCGGTGCGGCCAATGACCACGGCCATTTCAGCTTCGTGCTCGATGCGCCCCGCCCAATCGGGCAGGCGAATCGGTTCTTCGGGACCAATCACCGCCGTCGCGGGCTTCAGGAACACCATGGGCTCGGCCGGCAGCTTCTTGTTCATCTCGGCCGCATGGTCCTTGTAGTTGAGACCGATCGCCACCACGATCGAGGGCCGCACGGGGGCCACCCACTCGAGGCGCTCGTCCCGGTCGACTTCGCGTCCGGCCCAGTAGTCACCGAAGATGTCGCCACCCAGCCAGTAGAACGTGTCGTCGCGTTCGAGCACATAGCGCCCGCCCATGCCTTGCCTTGCCCGGTAGATACGGTCCATTGTGTGTTTACTCCTCGGGAACTCGCGCGGCCTCGGTCACCCGGGCCGACTGGTCACTGCGGTTGGGCGGGGTGGCACGGTCAATGGCCACCACCGCGTAGTCATAGCGCACCCCGGGCGTCACCGAGGTGTCGCGATACGTCGTCTCCTGAATCGGCTCGCTCGTCAGCGGCACCAGCGTGCCGGCGCCCTCGATCCCACGAAACACGAGATACCCCCCGAGGTCCCCTTCCGTGTTGGCTTCCCAGACCAGGCTGACCACTCCCACGCCACCGATGGCGGCCACGCGCGCGGGAGGAGCCGGTGCAAAGGTGTCGGTCGGTGTCACACACACCCGCGGCGATGGGGCACTCAGCACCCTGGCGGCGCCGAAGGTATCCACGCCGCGCACCACGAAACACCGTGGCGTGCCGAACACGATGCCGCCCGGCACCGCAAACGACGTGGCCGTCAGCGGCGCAGCGTTCAGCGGCGTCGGTAGCTGCAGCGACCACGGCGCCTCCCCGCCCGGCTCCGCCGGTTCGTCAACCGCGTAGACCGCGTAGGTGGTGGGCGGCTGCACCGGCACCAGCGACTTGGCGGCCAGGAGGCTGTCGGGGCTGCCCGGTGGTGCCGTCCAGGCCCCCGCTCCTGCCGTCCACGTCAGGGTCAGCGTCGTCTCGGTGTACGCGGCCTTGAGGTCGACAGGGGCGCCGCTGCCCGGCTGAAGCGGGACGGACACGACCGCGCTGGCGGCCCCCCGCCGGCGGCCACCGTCGGTGGCGCGCAGAAAGTAGTAGCGCTTGAGTTCCTCGAACGGAAGCGGTCCGGTCAGGGGGAGCGACAGGCGCAGCGCCGAATCCGCCTCGTCCGATGCGCGGAGCGTCGGCTCAGGGCGCGTCGCATCGGGCAGCACCGTGGCCTCGCGGAGCGCGGCGGTCAGGGATTCCCGCAAGACGCCCCGTGCGCCCTGAGCGAAACCGTCAGGCGCTGGCAGAGGCGGAACCGGCGGGGCATCGGACAGCGGTGGGGGCGCGGCGGGCGGAGGCACATACACCGGCGCCTTCATCGTCAGCACCGCCGCGCGGGTCAGGTCGCTCCCTGAGGGAGGGGCCGTCGCGGTGACGCCGTACAGCTCAAGCATCGACGCATCCGCGGGCGCGCGCCCCCCCTGGTTCGCCGACGGCACCGTGAACGCCACCAGCACATCATCCCCGACACGAGTGGCCGAGACTTGCGAGGGCGCCTCAGCCAGACGTGGAAGCGGTGCGAGCGGAGGGGCCTTCCGGCCACACGCACCCGTCACCATCGCGCCCAGCAGGATGACGGCGCCGCAGACACCGCGACGCCCACAACGACGGCGGACGGGTGACGCGGGCACACGCATGGACATGCGTGATTAGTTTCTCACGACGACGCACTGGCGCGGCGCCGGGCCAGCCACCAGTAGAGGGGCAACCCCAGCCCGATGACAAACAGTCCGGCCGCTGAGGGCCCGAGCGACCGTCCCTCGACCAGCGGACGCCCCAGATCGGTCCACAGCGCATTGCCCACAATGAGCGAACTGGCCAGGGAGAAGACGGCGGGTGCCACGGGGTAGCCGAGGGCCTTGTAGGGGCGGGGGGCATCCGGCTCGCGCCGACGAAGCACAAACAGCGAGGTCACCCCGAGTCCGGCGAACAACACCACCGCGAACCCCGTGTACGTCGTCAGCGAATCGGCACTGCCGCTCAGCACGAGGAGTGTCGCCCAGAGGGACTGGGACACGATGGCGACCGACGGGGTCTTGTGCACCGGATGCACGCGGGCGGCGGCAGCGAAGAACAGTCCGTCCCGGGCCATGGCGAAGTAGACACGCGGGCCGGCAAAGGTCATGGCACTGATGCTGGCCAGCAACCCCACCAGCGACACCACGCCCATGATGTCGCCCGCCGCGGCCCCGAGCAACGACTCGGCGATTTTGTCGAGCACGCTGCCCTGCAGTGTCGCCAGGGCCTGTACGGGAAACACGAACAGGTAGAGCGCGTTGAGGCAGACGTAGATGGCAATGACCGTCAGTGTCCCGAGCGCCAGGGCCCGGGGCACGTTCCGGCCCGGGTCCCGGACTTCTTCCGCGATATAACCCGCCGCGTTCCATCCCGAGTAGGTGAACATCACGGGGATGAGGGCGAACAGCCACGTGGTCGGCGCAATCGGTGCGTGGGCCCCTGGCTGCAGGTGCGCGACATCGCCGGTGCCCCATGCCATGCCCAGCACGATGAAGAGCAGCAGGGCGCCCACCTTGAGACTCGCCAGCAGGTTGCTCACGATGCGTCCGGGACCAACGCCGCGCCGGTGGACCAGCGCCATGAGCCAGATCGCGGCGATGGCCGTCAACGTCTGCGGCGTGAGTGACAGGGTCACCAACGGCAGCGGCAGGCGCAGGGCAACCGCGTCCGCCCCCACCCACGGAATGAATCGGCTGAGGTAGAAGGCCAGGACCGACGCGCTGGCGGCGATGGCGCCTGCGAAGCCTGCCACAAACGAGGTCCATCCCGAGAGAAAGGCCAGCAGGTTTCCGAAGGCCGCCCGCAGATACACGTATTCGCCGCCGGCACGGGGACGCACCGCGGCCAGTTCGGCGTAGGCCATGGCCCCGGCAAAGGCCAGCAGCCCCCCCGCCAGCCAGGTGCCGAGGAACCACCACGGATCGGGCACCATCGCCGCCACCTGGGGTGGCGTGAAGAGAATGCCCCCGCCGATGACGTTGGAGACAATGATGGCGGCCGCGTCGAAGGGACCGAGGCGCCGTTCGAGCGACGAGGAGGCGGGAGCCGACGCCATGGGCAGACGACCTACGGGCGCAGCAACTGTCGCTGGACCGGATATTCGGCGAGCTTCGTCAGGGTCTGTGAACCCTGTCGCAGATAGACCTCGACTCGGGCGTCGAGAAACTGCGAGTGCTGCAGCATCTCGATCCGACCCACCCCGTCCCCGGTGTACCCCAGGTTGCTGTGCATGACCAGGGCCTCGGTGGTGGCCCCTGGGGCCAGGGGTGCCCGAATCGCCCACCCGTAGTGCTCGCCCCACATCTCCGTCTCACCCACCCGTCGGAACACGGCCTGCACATACACGCGCTGGACCGGGTCGGCCGAACGGTTGCGGAGCTTGAGAGAGACGGTGGGCACCAACTTGTTCTTGCCCCCCTCGACGATACCGGCATCGAACCAGCCAGTGACGACATCCACCGGCTCGAGCGCGGCGATCACATCAATGTTCCGGGTGCAGCCCGACAGCGCGAGCGACAGACCCAGCAGCAGAGACACGCCGCCGAGGCGGCGCCGCAGGGGCACATGCATGATGCGTAAGTCTACGACACGACCGTGCCTGACGATAGGGGCCGGCGCCCTAGAATTCGCCGATGCGGACCCGGGCGCGGGCGGTGGCCTTGTCAATGCGCCCCGACCGATACTCGCGCAGATCGGCACCGCTGATGCGCAACAGCACCGTCACGGACGACTCGTACGGGTCCTGCGGTGCGAGGGCATCACGCTCGGCATTGTCGCGAGCGGCCACGGTCAGCCACTCGGCGGGGCCGAGATTCATCGGTCCGCTGAAGTCGAGCATGGCATCGATCAGCGCCCGCTGCACCGAGTCGGTGTAGAGGCGCCCGGCGTCAAGGACGCGCGCCGAATCGGTCTCAGGGCGTCCCGCCTGGGCGGGGGCCGCCGCGGGTCGTCCGGACGACAGGGCCTCGGCCAGACCGGTCGGCTGTGCCGACGTCGGCGCGCTACCCGACGGGGTGGCACTGGCACCGGAGGGGGACGGAAGGGTCGCCCCCACAGGGAGCGGGAACGCGCCGACTCCCCCACCCAGCGGTGACGCCTGGGCCTCGAGTCTGGCCAGCGCCGCGTCCAGCGATTGGCGGGTGCGCGGGTCAGTCTCGCGCTGCACCAGCCCGCGCAGGGCCGCGAGATCCTGACGCGTCGCGGCATCGTCCTGCTGCAGCATCATCCGGAGCCCCCACGCCATGCTTTGCCTCAGCATCGGCACCGAGACGTCAAAGAAAATGCCGTAGCCCTCGAGATAGACGCCGTGGGCCTGTGCCGAACCGCTCAGCAGATACAGGTCGGGCACGACGGCCCGAATTTCCCGATTCAGTTTCTGGGCACCGAATTCGACCGCACGCACCAGCGCGCCTTCCATGACGTAGACCTGATGCCGCAGCTCCGAGAGGTCCACCCGGGCGGTCGCGGGAGGAGGATCGGGCCGAGCGGTCTGGGCCGCAGCGGGGCCGGGCGCCCACGCCATGCCACACACCCCCAGCATCAGCACCTGCGCGAAGACCGCGCGCCTCATGGTCATGCTCGCCATAGCTGTTCCTGTGTGTCTCATGTCGATTACTGCTGGGGCGGCGGGGCCGAGACGCGCATGATGTAGTCAATCATCTGCCGCTGCCGCGCAATTTCGGCGCCGGTCCGCCCTTCGAACTGTCCGAAGCCCTGGTTGATGCGCACCAGATCGGTGCGGCGCTGCTGGTCGACGTCGCGACCAAACTGCGTCAACCGCAACGCCAGTTCCCGCTGCTGTCGCTGCTCGCTCTCGGCAATCAGGGACCGCACACGGTCGAGTGACAGCTCGCCGGCCTCGGCCGGGCGGCTGCGCCGGGGCGTGCTCACAGGAACCGCCGTTCGCGCGGTCGCCAGTTCCTCGCGCAACGTCGATTCGAGCCGGGTCAGGTCGGCGCGCCAGGCAGGCTCGGTCCCGGGATCGGCCACCGGTGACACCCCCACCGGCGACAACGGGCGGGAGGTGTCGCCCGAGGCCGCCGGCAGGGGTGCCAGCCATCCGGTAGAGAGGGTCACCGAGCCTCGCGCAATGGTGACCTGCAGATTCGCGGCAGCAATGCCCGCCCCCGCCATGAGCACAATGGCTGCGGCCCGGGCCCACGGCATCCACACCGGGCCCGAAGCGGTCTGCCTGTGGAGGCCGGCCGCTGACGCGTCGGGCGCGACCGCGGCCGCCGCACGAGGCCCGGTCGCTGCCGTCACATCAACCGCCAGGGACACGTCGGGCGGCTCCCACACCCCCAGGCCCTCGCGCACCTGCCCGAAGCCCTCGAGGGTGTCGCGACACACGTCGCACTGCTGCAGATGCCGCTCGAATCCCCGACGCTCGATCGGGGACAGTTCGTCGTAGAAATAGCCGATGAGCACCTCGTGCTCGGCACACACGCGCTCGGTCATGACGTCCTCGAAACATCCAGCGTGCGCCGCAGCACGCTGAGGCCCTGATAGAGCCGGGTCTTCACGGTACTCAGGGGAATCTGCTGAAGGTCCGCAATTTCCTGAAAGGTCAGGCCGTGGAATTCCTTGAGGACGATCGCCGTCCGCTGCTCGGCCGGAAGCGCTTTCATGGCGGCCGCCACGGCCGCACTCAGCTGACGGCGCGCGACCAGGTCTTCGATCGATTCCATCGGTCCCCGCTCTGCGGCGAGGTCACTCAGTTCGACGCCCTCGGGAACTTGCACCACCGGCGTGCGCTTTTTCCGACGCAGCCAGTCGCGGCACAGGTTGAGGGTGATGCGGTAGAGCCACGATGAGAACTTCGCCTCGCCCTTGAACCCGGGCAAGGCACGGAACGCCCGCAGGAACGTGTCCTGACAGATATCCCGGGCGTCGTCTTCGCGGCCGAGCACGCGGTACGCCAGGGCGTAAATGGGGCGTTCCCACCGGCGAATCAGCAGGGTGAAGCTGTCGTGGTCACCCGCGATGGAGCGGGCGACCA
>JBIIDF010000056.1:0-12287 GCA_044238535.1 Vicinamibacterales bacterium | reverse complement strand
GTCGGTCCAGGTCGGTTCGGCCACGGCGGCAGTTCCCATAGGTCGCGTCTACCCCTAGTCTGACGTCATCGATGGCGAAATAGTCTGGCCCCCTCAGCCGCCGCGGTGCCAAACCTGCCACCTCGTCGAAATTTCCGCGATGGGCGCAGGTAGGGTAAATTGTCCGCAAGAGTCATGCCCTCGAATCCTTCCCCGTCTGAAGTCATCATGACCACAGATGAGGTGCTCGCCTACCTGCAAGTCAAGCTGCGCACGGTCTATCGGCTCATCAAGGCCGGCAAGATCCCCGCGGTGCGCGTCGGCCGCCAGTGGCGGTTCCGGAAGGGAGACATCGACGCCTGGCTCAATGCCGAACGGCTCAACCGGGTGCCGGCCAGCCCTGTGGCGCCGGAGCCCATCCGTCCCCAGCCGGTGGCCGTGGGTCGCCCCCGGGTGCTGGTTGTGGACGATGAGGAGAGTATCCGGGAACTGCTGGCCAAGATGCTCGCCATGGCCGAGTATGACGTGGAGACCGCACCCGACGGCCGCGTCGGCATCGAACGGTTACGCCAGCAGAAATACGACCTGCTCATCAGCGACCTGAAGATGCCCAATGTGGATGGACTGGCCCTGATTCGTGAAGCCCGGCACCTGGCCGCCTCGATGCCGGTGCTGATCATCACCGGCTACTCCTCCGAGCAGAGCGCCATCGAAGCCGTCAATCTCGGGGTCACCGGCTACCTGACCAAGCCCTTCCGCGCCCCACAGGTGCTGGCCGCCACCGCCCGGGCCATCGGCGACTAGTGCTGCAGCTCCAGGCACTCACCAAGGCCTTCGGCGATCGCATTCTGCTGCAGTCGGTCACCTGGCAAATCGGTGACCGCGACCGTGTCGGTCTCTGCGGTCCCAACGGGGCCGGCAAGACCACGCTCCTCAAGATGCTCGCCGGGCTGGATGAGCCCGACGCCGGACTCGTCCAGCGGCCGGGCCAGCTGACCCTGGGCTATCTGCCACAGGACGGCCTGTCGCACCGTGGCCGGACGATCGCGGATGAAGCCAGTCAGGCCCTCAAACCGCTGCTCGACATGCGGGCCGAACTGGCGGAGATTGAAGCCCGGTTGGCCGACCCCGGCCTTGGCGAGGACAGGCATGCCGACCTGCTCACCCGCTACGCCGATGTGCAGGACCGCTTCCGCCTTGCCGAGGGGTATCAGCTCGACCAGAAAGTCGGGACCGTGCTGGCCGGCCTCGGCTTCCCCGCCTCCTCGTTCGGGGACATGGCCGAACACCTTTCGGGCGGGTGGCAGATGCGGCTGGCGCTGGCCAAGCTGCTGCTGAGTGCGCCCGACCTGCTGCTGCTCGACGAACCCACCAACCACCTCGACCTCGACGCGCGCAACTGGCTGGAGGAGTATCTGCGGTCGTATCCCCGGGCGGTGGTCGTGGTGTCACACGACCGCTACTTCCTCGACGCCGTCGTCACACGCATCGCCGACCTGTCGCTGAAGACCATCACCGACTACCACTGCAACTACTCGCGCTACCTCGAGGAGCGCGATGCCCGGCTCGAGCGGCTGCGCGAGGCCAAGCGCCGGCAGGACGAGGAAGTGGCGCGCGTCCAGGCCTTCATCGACCGGTTCCGCTATCAGGCGACCAAGGCCGCCCAGGTCCAGAGCCGGATCAAGATGCTCGAGAAGGTCGAGCCCATCGACGTGCCGCCCGAGCGGAAGCGCATCCGCTTCCAGTTTCCTCCGGCCGGCAAGAGCGGGCGGGCGGTGATGACCCTGACCCATGCCCGCAAGGCCTACGGCGACAAGGTCGTGCTCGGTGACATCACACTGCACATCGAGCGCGGCGACCGCATCGCGCTGGTCGGCCACAACGGTGCCGGCAAGTCGACGCTCATGCGCCTGCTCTCGGGGGCCGAGGTGCCCGACCAGGGCGCATGCGTCCTCGGGCACGATGTCGTCATGCAGTACTTCGCCCAGGACGAAGCCACGCGACTCAATCCGGCCCTCACCGTGCACGAGACACTCGCCGACGGCTCGCCGCACGCCATGATTCCGGCGATTCGGAACATCCTCGGCGGGTTTCTGTTCTCGGGCGACGACATCTACAAGAAGGCCGGCGTGCTGTCCGGGGGAGAGCGCACCCGGCTGGCCGTGGCCCGCATGCTGCTGCATCCGTCGAACACCCTCCTGCTCGACGAACCCACCAATCACCTCGACCTCGATTCCAAAGATGTGCTGCTCGAGGCACTGGAAGACTACGGCGGCACCCTGATCTTCGTCTCACACGACCGCTACTTCGTCGACCGGCTCGCGACCAAGATCATCGAGGTGGGCAACGGCGAGGCGGTGATGTATCCGGGTACCTACGAAGCCTTCCTGTGGCGACAGCAGCAGGGCGCGCAGGCACCGCCCGTGACGCCGACGCCCGAGAGCGCCCGACGCAAGGAATCCACCGCGGCAGCGGCGCCCGCACGCGGGGCATCGCCGGGCGCGGCGGCCCCGAAGGACTACGCCGCCCGGAAGCGCGATGACGCCGAGCAGCGCCGGGCTGAACGCGCACGCAAGGCGCTGGCCGCCCGCATCAGTGAACTGGAAGCCCGCATCGGAGAGGCTGAAGCCCGAATCAAGACGCTGGAAGCGCAGATGGCCGACCCGGCCTTCTATGCCGACCCGACGGCCGCGCGCAGCGCCACCGACGAGCATCAGGCCCTCATGTGGACGGTGGGCGACCTGCTGGGTCAGTGGGAGATGCTGACGACCGAACTGGAGACGCCGGTCGATCCGGTGACGCGCTGACGCGGGCGCGCGGGTGCGCCTGCCGGTAGACCGCCTGCAATTCTGCCGTGTTGAGGTGCGTGTAGCGCTCAGTCGTGCTGAGCCGCGCATGCCCGAGCAGTTCCTGGATGCCGCGCAGGTCGGCCCCCCGCTGCAGGAGATGGGTCGCAAAGGAATGCCGCAGCGCGTGCGGACTCACGCCCATGCGCGTGCTCACACGGCCGACATACACACGCAGCAACCGGTCCACACTGCGTCCCGTCAGCCGCCCTCCGCGCTGGTTGATGAAGAGCGGGTCCGGCACGCGGCCCCGTCCGCGCCGGTCGGGGAAGTGAGGGCTTCGGGCGGTCGACCGGGCACGCGCGGCAGCCAGCAGCGAGGCGCGCCCCGGCAGCCAGGCTCTGATGGCCTGCATCGTCGACTGGTTGAACGGGACCACCCGTTCCTTCCCCCCCTTGCCCAGCACGCGCACCAGTCGTGCCGCAAGGTCGAGGTCGTCGAGATCGATGCCCACCAGTTCGGTCAAACGGAGCCCCGAGGCGTAGCACAGCTCAAACAGCGCCCGGTCACGGGCACCCGCAGGCGTGGCGGTGCCGATGCTGTCCAGCAGCGTCGCCATCTCGGCTTCAGAGAGGTGCACGGGAATCGTGCGGTCGAGACGGGGCGCGACCGCCGCCTGCGTCGGGTCGGCGGTGACCACGGCTTCTCGGCGCAGATAGCGCATGAAGGCCCGCACCGACGACAGCTTGCGGGCGACGCTCGCACGGGCCTGCCCGTCGCGATTCAACCCCGCCAGCCATCCACGCACACTGTCGGCATCCAGCACCTGTGGAGGCACCTGCGACAGCCGCATCCCTTGGGCCGCGGCCACCCATGTCAGGTACTGACTGACGTCGGCGTCATACGCGCGCACGGTGTGTGGCGACAGGTTCAGGTTCAGCGCGAGGTAGTGAAGAAACGTCCGCAGATGCGCGCGCAGGTGCGACGGCGCCTCGTCATCCGTGCCGCCGGCCATCCGGCCTCGTCCGGGGGACCGCAGGGCGGGCCGACGGGTGGGCATATCGGTTACACGCCGGCACCGGCCACGGCCAGCGTGCCTGGACTCAGGACGGTGTCGAGATCGGTCAGCGCGCGTTCGGCAAGCAATGCCTTCCGTCGGGCCTTGTCACGGGGCGGCTGCTGAAGGGGTTCCATGATGCCGTGCGTGATGTTGGTCGGCTGGTAGTGGTCGGGGTCGGCATGCGAGACGTAGTGCGCCAGCGCGCCGAGCGCGGTCGTTCGCGGCAGCACGTGCGGTGCGAGCCCCTGGCTCAGGCGCGCCGCGTTGATGCCCGCCAGCAACCCCGATGCCGCCGACTCGACGTATCCCTCCACCCCGGACACCTGACCGGCGAAGAACAGGTCGTCGCGCAGACGCGTCTGCCAGGTAGGGCGCAGCACGCGCGGACCGCAGATGTACGTGTTGCGATGCACCATGCCGAAGCGCACGAACTCGGCCTGCTCGAGGCCCGGGATCATGCGAAGAATGCGGGCCTGTTCGCCCCACTTGATCTGCGTCTGGAAACCCACCAGGCTGAAGTGGTCGCCCGCCAGCGTGTCCTGTCGCAACTGGACCACGGCATAGGGGAACCGACCGGTCTTCGGATCGGTCAGCCCCACCGGTTTCATCGGACCGAATCGCAGCGTGTGGCGTCCGCGGTGCGCCATCACCTCGATGGGCAGACAGCCTTCAAAAAACGTCGCCGTATCGAGGTCGTGCACCGTCGCCGACTCGGCCGCGACCAGGGCGTCGTAGAAGGCGTCGTATTCGTCCCTCGACATCGGACAGTTCAGATAGTCGCCCTCGGGCGCATCCGTCGGTGTGGGTGGGACCAGCGCGCCGCTGCCATCCTCGGCAGGACGCCAGACATTGCGGTCCCAGCGGGAGGCCCGGAATACCCGGGTCAGGTCGATGGAGTCGGCCAGCACAATCGGGCTGATCGCGTCGTAAAACGACAGGTGCTCGGCCCCCACCATCCGCTGGATATCCGCCGACAGCGCGTCGGAGGTGAGCGGGCCGGTCGCAATAATCACCGGAGACCACTCGGGTCCGGGCACACGCGTGACTTCGTCACGGACCACGGTAATGCGTGGATGCGATGCAACGGCGCGTGTCATTTCTTCCGAAAACACGTGGCGGTCGACGGCAAGGGCGGCTCCGGCCGGCACGCGCGCGCGGTCGGCCGACCGCATCACGAGCGACCCCAGCCGCCGCATCTCTTCTTTCAGCAGGCCCACCGCGTTGTCGAGCTTGTCTCCTCGAAACGAGTTGCTGCACACCAGCTCGGCCAGACCGTCGGTCTGGTGCACGGCGGTCGGGCGCACCGGCCGCATTTCGTGCAGCACCACCTCAACGCCGAGGGCCGCGGCCTGCCAGGCCGCCTCGCACCCGGCCAGCCCCCCTCCGATGATGTGCATCATGCCTTCCGCCGGCCAGTGGCCTTCCGCGCGCGTGCCGGCGCCGTCTTCTTCGTCGCCTTCGGTGCCGCGGCCTTCCGCGTGGTGGCCCGGGGAGCCGCCGCCGGTCGCGCCGTCGTCTTCGCGGTGGCCGCACGCGCAGGTGCCGCGCGCTTGGCCCCTCGGCCAGCCCCCGCGGACGTCCGTGCACCGGCGCGACCCCGACCACGCGACGGGCTCGTCCCCTCGCGGGCATCCATCAGGGCCACCGCCTGCTCCAGCGTCACCGACTCGGGCGCCGTCCCCTTGGGGACCGAGGCATTCGTCGTCCCGTCGGTCACGTACGGACCGTAGCGCCCTTCCAGCATCCGCACAGCTTCGCCTGAACGCGGATGGGCACCGAGCGCGCGCAGTTCCTTCGGCGCGCCGCGCTGGGCGCGCCCGCGCTTGGGCTGGGCCAGCAGCGCCAGTGCGCGGTCGAGTGTCACCGTGTACACGTCGTCCGAGGCATCGAGCGAGCGGAAGTCGTCGCCGTGCCTGATGTAGGGACCGAACCGGCCGCGATTCGCCTGAATCGGCTCACCATCGGGACCCGCCCCGAGCGTGCGCGGCAACGACAGCAGCTTCAGGGCATCGTCGAGCGTGAGTGTATCCGGCGTCTGACCGCGGTCCAGCGACGCGCGTCGGGGCTTCTCCGCGTCCTTCTCGGTGGGCGTCTCTCCCAGTTGCACATAGGCGCCGAAGCGGCCGAACAGCACATAGATCGGCAGCCCCGTCTCGGGATCGGTCCCGAGTGACTGCGGTCCCTGCGCCTTGGCCTTCAGCAGCGCGACGGCCTTGTCGATCGTAAGATCCGCCGGCGCCAGATCATCCGGGAGCGAGGCGCGTGGCCCCTCGTCTGTCGCCTCCCCCATCTGCAGGAAGGGACCGTAGCGGCCAATCCGCACGCGGATGCGCTGTCCCGACTCGGGATCGGCGCCGACCTCGATGACGGGATAGTCAATCGCCCGCCCCTTGTCTTCCACGAGATGCTCAAGCCCCTTGTGCTTCCGGTCGCCCCGGTAGAACGTCCGGATGAAGTCGAGCCAGTCGCGCTCACCGTTGGCGATGCTGTCGAGCACTTCCTCGAGTTCGGCCGTGAACGACACGTCGACGTAGTCGGAAAAGTGGTCACGCATCAACCGCGTCACCGCAAACGCCGTGAAACTGGGCACCAGCGCCTTGCCCTGTCGGGTGACATAGCCCCGGCGCTGGATGGTCGTCACGGTCGCCGCATAGGTCGACGGACGTCCGATGCCTTCCTCTTCGAGCTTCTTCACCAGCGAGGCTTCGGTGTAACGCGGAGGCGGCGACGTTTCGTGGTGCTGGGCCTCCACGCGCACGGCGATGCGTGGCGCATCGACCTGGTCGGGGGCCTCGATGCGTTGTCCCACCGCCAGCTTGGGCAGCAGCGTCTCCTGCTCGTCAAGTTCGGCAGACGGGTCGTCGCTGCCTTCCACATAGGCGCGCAGATAGCCCGCAAATTCAATGGCCTTCCCGCTGGCGGTCAGCACGGCGTCTTCGCCACCCGCGGCCAGCCGCCCGGTCATCTCGACACTCGTCCGCAGCAGCCGCGCGTCGGCCATCTGCGACGCAATGGCGCGCTTCCAGATGAGATCGTAGATGCGCAGCTCGTCGGACTCGAGCACGCGCTCGAGCGACTGTGGCGTGCGCCGGAAGTCGGTGGGACGGATGGCCTCGTGGGCCTCCTGTGCGTTTCTGACCTTCGTCGAATATTGCCGGGGGCCCTTGTGATAGTCGGCCCCGTACATCGCACGCACGGCCTGCGCCGCCTCGCCCAGGGCTTTCTCACTGAGCGTGGTCGAGTCGGTGCGGTGATACGAGATGAGACCTTCGAGATCGCCGCCGCCGATGTCGACACCCTGGAACAGCCGCTGGGCCACCTGCATCGTGCGCTCGGCCGAAAACCCGAACTTCCGGTTCGCGTCCTGCTGCAGCGTCGACGTGGTGAAGGGCGGGGCCGGACGTTGCGCGTAGGGCTTCTCCTCGACACTGGTGACGGTCCACGGCAGGCCGCGCATCAGGCCTTCGCGCACGCGCTGGGCCTCGGCCTCGGTAGCCAGATGCCGCACCTTCCCGCCCGTCAGCTGCCCCGTACTGCTGAAGTCCTTACCCGTCGCCAGGCGTTCGCCCGACAGTCGCACCAGCGTCGCCGTGAACTCGCGTCCGTCGGCACGGACCGCCGCCGCCACGTCCCAGTAGGTCGCCGAGCGGAAGGCCATCCGCTCTTCCTCGCGCTCGACGATGATCCGGACCGCCACGCTCTGGACGCGCCCGGCACTAAGGCCGGTCTGCACCTTCTTCCAGAGCACCGGCGAGATGGTGTAGCCATAGAGGCGATCGAGAATGCGCCGGCTCTCCTGCGCACGCACCAGGTCCTCATCGACATCCGCGACCTTCTCGCGCAAGGCGTTCTTGATGGCGTCTTCGGTGATTTCGTGGAAGACGATGCGGCGCGTCTTGACCTTGGGTTTGAGCACCTCCTTCAGGTGCCAGCTGATCGACTCGCCTTCGCGGTCGGGGTCGGTCGCCAGAATCACCTCCGACGCCTCTTTCACCGCCGCCTTCAGGGCGGCCACGTATTTGCGCTTGTCCGCCGGCACCACATAGTAGGGCGTGAAGTCACCGGCGGTGTCGACGCCGAGTCGCCCCCACGGCTCGGCCTTGATCTGCGCGGGCACCTCGGCCGCCGAGTCCGGCAGGTCACGGACGTGTCCGTAGCTGGCCTCGACCCGGTAGTCGGACCCGAGAAACCGGGTCAGGGTGCGGGCCTTGGCAGGAGATTCGACGATGATGAGCGGTCTGGCCATGGGCAACGTGGCCCTTACGTTAGCATGCGCCCGGCACGGGTCCGGAACCGGCTGGCCCCGACGCGGGTCACCTCGCCGGCCAGTTCCCGTTCGAGCAACCGTGCCAGCGCCTCCGCCACCGACAGGCCCGCGTGTCTGGTGTACTCGTCGAGTGAAAACTCCTCGGACGCGCCCACGGGGCCCCGGCCAGGCAGCAGGCGTCCGAGGCGCCAGCCGACATCGGCCACAATATCGTCGACACAATCGACGAGGCGCGCGCCGTCCCGGACCAGGAGGTGCCCTCCGCGGTTGCGCTCCCCGGCACACCGCCCGGGCATGACCAGCACATCCTTGCCCTGGTCACCGGCGGCGCCCGCGGTGATGAGCGCTCCGCTGCGCTCGGGGGCCTCCACGACCAGCACGGCATCGGCGAGCCCGGCCACGAGCCGGTTTCGTCGCGGAAACATCCAGAGCCGAGGGGGCGTGTCGGGCGGATACTCGGTGAGCACGGCGCCCTGCACGCAGATGCGCGTCGCGAGGTCCCGATGCTCGGGGGGATAGAGACAGTCGTGGCC
This sequence comes from Vicinamibacterales bacterium, assembly GCA_044238535.1. GTDB lineage: Bacteria > Acidobacteriota > Vicinamibacteria > Vicinamibacterales > UBA2999 > VFZN01. Next base: position 3,662 of record JBIIDF010000056.1, on the reverse strand, counting down.
CGAGCCCAGCACCCCGACTGTGACCCCGCCCGCATCGAGGGCGGCCTGGTGCGCGACCGCATCGATTCCGCGGGCCAGACCGCTGACAATCACCACCCCCAGCCGTGCCAGGCGGTCGACGACCTCGCGCGTCTGCTCGAGGGCGTCACGGGTGGCGGCACGCGTCCCTACCACCGCCAGCGACGGGCTGTCTGGCGGAGGCAGGTGTGACGGATCGCCCTCGCACCACAGGGACGCAGGGGCATCGGGTATCTGCAGCAACCGTCGGGGGAACCGCGCATCGTCGCGCGGAAGCGCACTGGGGGCCATCACCACTCCTCGCAGGCGCGGCGCCCCTGACCTCGTTACAGCCTACAGCGAATCCCGGCGACCTCCGCGTCAAATCGCTTGATGCCCGGCGGAGCCGGTGACTATAGTGGCGGCAGAGACTGTGATGCGCTTCCCTTCGGCGGTGTTCGTGCTCGTGCTGCTGCTGTGGGCCCTGCCCGCCTGGGCGCAGCGTGACGATGCACGGCAGCAGGTGGAGTTCGGCATTGAAGTCGCCCAGAAGGGCCTGTGGAAGGAAGCCGTCTACCGATGGGAACGGGCCACCCAGCTCGACCCGACCTATGCGCAGGCGTTCAACAACCTGGCGATCGGCTACGAGCAGCTGGGACAGATGGACAAGGCCAAGGTCGCCTACGACCGCGCCCGCGCGCTGGCGCCCGACAACGCGTACATCCGACAGAACATCGAACTGTTCAAGGAACTCAATGAACGCACGGCCCGCTCCCGCCCGACGCCGTAGTGCGGCGCTGACACTGGCGGCCCTGCTCGGGCTGACGCTGACGGCCTGCAGCACCACGGTCTACGAGGTCGTCATTCAGGCACCGGTGTCGGCCAAGCTCGACGTCTCGAAGTATCAGCGCATCTACGTGGCAGGCTTCGTGGCCAGCCCGAGTGACGACCTCGATGCGAGCATGGAAACCGTGCGGCTGCTGCGCAACCAGCTGCGGAACAAGAACGTGCTGCGGGTGCTCGATGCCGATGCCGTCCCCCTGGCCGACAAGGCCCAAGCCCTGGCCGGCCCGGATGCCGGCCCCATCCCGGTCGCCAGGACCGAGACCGACCTCGACCCGTATACCAAGGTGTTTTCCGACACCGAGTATTGGAAGACCGTGGGGGCCGAGCTCGACGCCCCGCTGATTCTGACCGGGACCGTGGTGTTTCTGCCTCAGGAGCGGACGGGCTTCGTGCAGCGCGAGCAGGAGTCCTACGACCAGTTCGGTCGTCGGCAGGTCGTCCCGGTGCGCACCTACATGGAACGCAAAGGATTTGTGCTGCGGCCCACGTTCGTGTTCATTGATGGCGCGACCGGAGCCCAGGTGTACAGCGAGTCGTTCCGCGAGGAAATTCTGTATAACTCGAACCAGCAGACGCCCGCGCTGTCATCGTATTTCGAGCTGATGGACCGCCTGCTGCCGAGCGTGCTGAATACGCTGACCGCCCAGAAGGTGCGGGGCAACCGGGTGCTCCTCAAGTAGGAGCCCACCCGGGAGAGCTGGCGGGGGGTTGATGGGCGCCGCTGGACGGCCCCCTGCCCGGGCCGCCGCTCCCCTGGCATCGGCCGCCCGGCGGTAGCCGGAGGGCCCGTTCCGTGCTAGACTCTGAGATTCCTGCCTCTGTTCGAGATGTCGGCTGGGGGCAATCTTCAAGCGGAGAATCACCGTGTTTGCGATTATCAAGGCCTCCGGCCACCAGTTCCGCGTCGAGCCCGGCGCGGTCATCGCCGTCGATGGCCACACCGGCGAAGCCGGCGAGGCTGTCTTGTTCGACCAGGTCCTGCTCCTCGGCAAAGATGCCGGCGAGGTGGTGACCGGTGCCCCGTTTGTCGACGGGGCCAAGGTCGTCGGCGTCATTGACCGCACCGACAAGTCGAAGAAAATCCGGGTCTTCAAGAAGAAGCGCCGCAAGCAGTATCGCCGGACGCAGGGTCACCGCAGCCTGCTGACACGCGTGCGCATCACCGACATTCAGGCGTAGGGTCATGGCTACTAAAAAAGGGCAGGGCAGCTCACGAAACGGGCGCGACTCGAATTCACAGCGCCTCGGCGTCAAGCAGTTTGACGGCAACGTCGTCTCCGGCGGATCGATTCTGGTCCGCCAGCGCGGGCGCAAGTTCAAGCCGGGCCGCAACGTCGGCATGGGTAAGGACGACACGCTGTTTGCCAAGGTCACCGGAACGGTCAAGTTCGAAGACCACGGGAGCCGCGGCCGCTTCATCACCATCATCCCCGCCGAGCAGTAAGCTCGGCCTCAGGTCTCTGCTGCCGGTCCGCCACGCCATGACGGCGTGGCGCTGACCGCGCGCCCCACCTGCCACGGCAGGCCCGGTCATGTTCGTCGACGAAGCGGAAATTCACGTCAAGGCCGGAGACGGTGGCCGCGGATGCCTCAGCTTCCGCCGAGAGAAGTTCGTGCCCCGCGGGGGCCCGGATGGCGGCGACGGCGGCAGTGGCGGCTCGGTCTATCTGGTCGCCGACCCCCATCACAACACGCTCGTGCACTTCCGCTACAACCCCGAATTTGCCGCGCAGCGCGGGGGGCACGGCGAGGGGTCGAACCGTCACGGCCGGAATGGGAAACGCCTCGACATTCCCGTGCCCGTTGGCACCACCATCCTCGTGCGCGACCCGGAGTCGGGTGAGGTCCAGGAACTGGCCGACCTCACGGCACTCGGTCAGGACGTGCAGGTCGCCAAAGGCGGTCGCGGCGGCCTGGGTAACGCCCAGTTCGTCACCTCGACCAACCGCGCGCCCCGCAAGGTCCAGCCCGGAGAGCCAGGCGACGACCGCATCCTCATTCTCAAGTTGAAGCTGCTGGCCGATGTCGGCCTGGTCGGCTATCCCAATGCGGGCAAGAGCACGCTCATTTCCCGCATTTCGGCGGCGCGTCCAAAGATTGCCAACTATCCCTTCACCACGCTCACGCCCCATCTCGGGGTCGTGACCCTCAGCGGCGACCGCAGCTTTGTCGTGGCCGATGTACCCGGACTCATTGAAGGCGCCCACGAAGGCCACGGGCTCGGACACCAGTTCCTGCGCCATGTCGAGCGCACCAAGGTCCTGGCCCATCTGGTCGACGTCTCCAGCGAATCGGGACGCGACCCGGTCAGCGATCTGGACACCATCCGTCGCGAGCTGTCGCTGTACGACCCCACGCTGCTGACACGCCCGCAGGTCATTGTGGCCACCAAGGTGGATGCCGTCGATGACGCCGGTCGCGTCGAGGCGCTGAAGACACGGGCCCGAGCCCTCAAGGTGCCATTTTTCGCCATCTCTGCCGTCGCCGGCGAAGGCGTCCCTGCGCTGCTCGAGGCCCTGTGGAAGCCCATTGCCGAGGGCCGGGAAGCCGAGCGCCAGGCGGCTCTGGCCGCGACCGACGAGGCCGACCTGTCTCCCGGAGACGGGTCGCATTGACGCCGACCGACCGCGTCGGCATCCTCGGGGGCACGTTCGACCCCATTCACATCGGACATCTGACCATCGGACAGGTGGCGCAGCAGGTCTGCGGACTGACACATGTCGTCGTGATGCCGAGTGGCACCCCACCCCATCGACCCGTCGGGCCCCGCGCCTCCGCCGATGAGCGTCTCGCGATGGCACGGCTGGCCGCCACCCCCC
>JBIIDF010000304.1:0-3717 GCA_044238535.1 Vicinamibacterales bacterium | reverse complement strand
GGACCAGCAGCGACGCGCCGATGATGGTGGCGAACGACGACACGTAGCCGAAGATCGGCCGGCCACCGACCGGACCCAGCTGCGCGAGGGCGAAGGCCGCCGCCAGGATCACGAGCGCCAGCAGGAGTACACGCGGCTGCAGCCGCACGCGCGATTCGAGGCGATCGTGCCCGCGCATGGCGGACGTCGGTGAGACGCGACTGGCCTCGAGCGCGGGCAGCGTGGCCGCCAGCAGCGACAGCGGCACACCCAGCGCGAATGCCAGGCCAATGTGCCACGGCGCCAGATCGGGCGGCACTGCCGCCGTAGCGATGTACAGCGTGCTGACCGTCTGCGATGTGAGGCCGACAGCGGCGTCAGCCAGCACGCGGCCGAGTCCGATGCCGAGCGCCACGCCCGTCACACCGAGCGCAGCCGCTTCGCCCAGAAACAGCCACAGCACCTGGCGGCGCGTCACGCCGAGCGCGCGCAGCATACCGATTTCATCGCGCCGCGCGATCACCGAAATGGTCACCGTGTTGTAGACGAGAAACAGCCCCACGATGAGCGAGACCCAGGAGAGGGCGGTGAGGTTCATGTGGAACGCCGCCAGCATGCGTTCGACCTGTTCGCCGCGCCGTGCCGGGCGCTGGGCCGTCAGGCCAGGAGGCAACTGGCGGCGCACCTGTGCGAGGGCGGCGTCGATGGCTGCCGAATCGGTGGCGCCGGTGAGCTGCACATCGATGCGGTCGACGCGGCCCATCCGGTTGAACGCCCACTGTGCGGCCGCAATGTCCATCAGCACGAAGCTACCGTCCATCACCTTGGCCGGGCCTTCGTCCTTCAGCAGGCCGCGCACCACAAAGCGTTCGATGCGATCGCCGGTCATCAGCGGCAGTTCATCGCCGAGGCGGACGCCGCGGCGGCGCGCGAGCTTCTCCGTGATGACGATGGTGCGCGGGCTGGTGAGCAGGTCGAGGAATTCCTGCCGGCTGAGGGCTTCGGCGGGGCTGCTGCCGGCCTGCTGCCGTTCGGCCATGGCATAGTCGCGCAGCGTCAGGTCGCGAAGGATGTCGACGCCGAGCACGCGCACCGCCTCGCTGCGGCGCACGGGCGCCACGACGCCGGAATCGCCGCGCGGCAGGTTGCTGGTAACCAGCGCCATCTCGCCTTCGATGACCGGCGACATCTGTCCGACCTCGCGCAGGAATCCGAGGTCGGCCAGCACGGCTTCGGGCACGCCACCGGTGCCCACCACTTCGATCGACGTGCGGCCGGCGACCGTCGTCAGTGCCGTTTCGAACCCACGCACCGAGCTGCCGTTGGTCAGCTGGATCGCGATGACCACGGCGATGCCGAGGGCGACGCCGGTGATGGTGGTGACGGTGCGGGCCTTCTCCTGGAAGAGCCGCCGCAGGATGAATTGCCTAAACAGCCGCATCGCCGGTGTCCGTGAAGCGGCCGTCCTTCATGCGCAGCACACGCGACGCGCGTGCTGCCACATCGTGGGCGTGGGTCGCCATCAGGATGGTGATGCCGAGATCGCGGTTCAGCTCGGCCAGCAGGTCGAGCACGCGTGTGCCATTGTCCGAGTCGAGGTTGCCCGTGGGCTCATCGGCGACAAGCAGCGCCGGCCGATGCACGAGGGCGCGCGCAATGGCGGCGCGCTGCATTTCGCCTCCGGACACTTCCTGCGGATAGTGGCGCAGCCGGTGCGCGATGCCCACGCGGGCGGCGAGGGCGGCCGCCTGCTGCTCGGCTTCGCCCGAGGAGGCGCCGGCCAGCAGGGCCGGCAGGGCGATGTTGTCGCCGAGGGTGAGCGTGGGGAGCAGATTGAAGAACTGGAAGACGAAGCCGATACGCGTCCGCCGCAGCGCTGTGAGGGCATCATCTCCGAGTGAGGCCAGGGCGCGGTCCTCGAGGGACAGTGTGCCGGAGGTGGGCCGGTCCATGGCGCCGCAGAGATGGAGCAGCGACGACTTGCCGCAGCCCGAGGGCCCCATGAGGGCGACGAACTCTCCGGCGGCGAGCGTGAACGAGACACCGGCGAGGGCCTGCACCTCCGAGGTGCCTCCGGTGTAGGTCTTGGTGAGCGAACTGGCGACAAGCAGCGGCATGCTGCCCGTTATGACGACCGCGGCCGCGTGCGCGGTGCGTGCGGGGCGGGTCCGCGCGTGCGCGCGATGGCGCAGGGCCTGGTGCTCGGCGGCCGACGCCGTGCCCGTCTTGCGGCACGGGCGCCCTTCGGTTTACCATGTGGGTCTGCCTGACGTTCCTCGGTAGCTCAACGGCAGAGCATCCGGCTGTTAACCGGAGGGTTGCTGGTTCGAATCCAGCCCGAGGAGCCACTTCCTTTCAACAATTTCGGTGAGCGGTCAGGGGGAGCGGACTCCTCGGTGTGCCCCTTCCTGGGCCCCCCAGCGACCGAGCCCGTCCCTGCGCGGGCCTCGCTGCCCGGCGTGACACGGCGCTCATCCCCGGGCCGTCTGGTCACCACGCCACCACCATCGATGCCGGCGATCGGCTGCCCCGCGTTGCCAGGTGGGTGCCCACAGATTCGGTGGCACGCGGTCATCTGTTCCGTGACCATGCGTCCCGTGTGGTGGTGTGATGCGTTAGTCATATGACTCGAGTCGTATGACTTATTCCCATCGGGAGAAAGTTTTTACATACTCCGGCTTCGTCCTATGACCGCGCATCAGAAAAAAATCGCCGAGCTCGTGTGCAAGGGGAAGACGAACAAAGAGATTGCCGCCGTCCTCGGGTGCAGCCATCGCACCGTGGGCAACACGCTCGCGCGCATGTTCATCGAACTGCGCATCCGGCGTCGTATCGAACTGGCCGCCGTGATGAGTGCGGCCGCGCAGGACCGCACGGTCTACCAGGAGTCGGAGCTGTCCCCAGGGGCCCGCCCCGCGGCCTCACCCGCGCACACGCGTCGCACGTGAGCGGGTCGCCCGCGGAGGGCGGGCAGGCGCCGGCAGCCCGGGTGTCACGGGCGGAGCCGCACGCCGACGCGGTCGAGCGAGGCGTTCAGGATACGAATCACTTCGTCCGGAGGAACCGGGCACGGACCCACGCCGCGGCCACTCACAGCAGGGCCACCAGCGCATCGAGCGTGACGCTCGACATCCACTGACGAATGGGCGCCATCCTGAGACACCACACGCCTCCCGCGACGGCGAGCCAGCACGGCTGGGCTGGCCAGATGCCGAAAGCAACTTTGGGATACGCGAGATAGTACTGCTCGGCAAACGCCCGTGGGGACAGGTGAAACCCACTGACGGCGTAATCACGGACCATGAGCGACGTGATGACATGGGCGGCCTCGTCGGCGTGCGTGCCGACGCGCACCTGGGAGGGCTGCTGGTGCGACTGCGCCAGCAGGCACATGGCGACGAATCCCGCCAACACGGCGACATCGGTCATGCGAGCCCGGGCAGAGGCCATGCGGCAAGCCGTCAGTGCTGAGGTGCGGAGATGGGCAGCGGTGGCCATGGTGTCGCACTGGTGTGCCGGAACACTGGCTACTGGAGTCAGCCCCTCTGATGCGATGACGGCTGCGGGTTGCCCACCGACCGCCGATGCCGCACAGGTCGGTGTAAAGTTACGCCATCCGAGGCGCGGGAATTCTGGAGCACACACGGGTTGCCGCCGAGTGCTGAGGGCTTCTCCGGCTCGCCCCATGCGTCTTTCTGCCGCGATATGTCTCGACCCTCTGTCTCGTTGCCCCCCGTC
>JBIIDF010000303.1:0-3755 GCA_044238535.1 Vicinamibacterales bacterium | reverse complement strand
TGTTGATCTTGTCGAGCCAGGTTCGCGTGTAGATGATCTGTGTCCCGTCAGGTGATAGCTGCGGGTCTGCGACCGTTTCGTATTCCCAGTAAAGATCGAGAGTCAGCCGGTCGGAGGCCGCCGTGTTCTGGGCAGCCGAGACAACGGGCAATGACACCAGGGCAAGCGCAACAAGCATGCAACGCATGGAGCCTTCCTTCGGGTGAACGTCAGCAGGGACCGGGAGCGAGAACGCGGATTGGCGCCTATCTTACCGTCGGCAGACCGATGACGGTATGGGTCATGGCGCGCGCGCCGCCGGTGTGCAGTGAGATGGCGCCCACCCCACAGCCTGCCCCCGGGCCTCGGAACCTCACCAGCTGTCGCCGTCGCGTGCGTCGCAGGCGATGGGCGCGGCGGGGTCGATGCCGGCCGACACCGCGCAGCGAAGCACCATCACGCCGTCGTCTTCGTCCTCGGTGCGGATGTGCAGGCCGTCGCGGCCGCGCACGAAGGTCGGTCCCTGCCAGCGCTGCCATCCGAGGCGCTCGTAGAAATGCCACTCGCCGGTGGACAGGACGCCGAGTTCGAACCGCGCGCGCACCACGTCGTTCGTGGCCGCCATCACCCGGCTGCCGAGGCCGGTGCCCTGAAGGTCCGGACGCACGGTGGGTGCTCCTGGACGAGGACCTCCAGCCCCTCACGTCTCGCAGGCAGCCTTCCGGTATTCGGGCGCACACATCCTTGATCGCCGCATTCCCGAGCGCCATCTCGGTGTGCTTCCGCTCGAGTGTGCTGTGCTCCACTGCGAGTTCGCGGAGCCGCCTGACGTTCGGAACCGAGGCCCCGGTGTACCATTTCCCCACTGGAAGAAGATCGCCTCGCTCACGCCGTGTCGCCGCAGCAGAGTCGCGACGGGCACACCCGACCCTGCTTCCCTGAGAATTCCGACGGTCTGGCTCTCGCTGAATCTCGGCGTGGGCATGACCACTCCAGAGCCAGGAGCGGTCTACCCTGGGTGGTGTACCCACCGGGGGAACGTGCGGTCCGCCACCCGGAAGTACAATGCGCCGTCGTCACCACCGAGGTCACCATGTCTCTGCCCCGCCTGATCGTTCTTGCCTGCCTGGGCACCGTAGCCGCGCTCGCCATCGGGGCCGCACCCGCACCGGCCCAGCCGGCCCAGACGCCGCGCAACGACCTGCCGCAGCCCTACCGCACCGTGCGCACGTGGGGGCAACTGCCGCCAGGTGTACGGTGGGCCGCCGTCACCGCGATCGAACCGGCGCCCGACGGCACGCTCTACGTTGTACATCGCTGCGTGAACAACTCGTGCGAGGGCCGTACGGAGCCGCCGATTCTCGCCTTCGACAAGACGGGCCGCCTGCGGCGCGCCTTCGGCGCCGGCCTCTTCAACTTCCCGCACGGCGGCACTATCGACCGCGACGGCAACCTCTGGATGACTGACGCCCGCGGCGGCAACGGCATCGGCCACCAGGCCATCAAGCTCAGCCCCGAGGGCAAGGTCCTGATGACACTCGGCACCAGGGGCGTGAGCGGGTCGGGCCCGGCCCACTTCGATCAGCCGACGGACGTCGTCGAAGCGCCGAACGGCGATCTCTTCGTGACCGACAGCCACCGCGACGGGAAGAACAACCGCGTGGTGCACTTCCGCAAGGACGGCACCTACGTGCGGGAATGGGGGCGGAAGGGCACGGGTCCCGGCGAGTTCAGCGAACCGCACACGATCGCGATGGACTCGCAGGGCCGGCTCTTCGTCGGTGACCGCGAGAACAACCGCATCCAGATCTTCGACCAGCGCGGACGGTTTCTGGAGGAGTGGCGGCAATTCGGCCGCCCGAGCGGCATCACGATCACGAACGACGACACGATCTACGTCGCTGATTCGGAGTCGGGTGGCCGCGACACCGGCGCCCACGAACTGCCGGGCATCCGCAAGGGCATCCGCATCGGCAGCGCGAAGACCGGCGCCGGCAGATGCTCGAGCGCCACGAACCGTTCCGCACGCGCACGCCGGGCGTGCTGCAATGGCGGTGACCTGGACCTCCACGATGAGGGGCGATGCGGCCGCCGGAGCGGCCACCGGCAGTCACAGCAGAACCAGGCGGCGGAACGCAGTGCGGTCGGGGCGGACAGACACGGGGCGGTGCGGGGCGGGGTCGGACTGAGGACAGGGGGGGTAGCGGTCATCCGCGACACGTTCCGGTCAACGAGTCGGAGGACACGCCGTCAGCGTGAGTGACTGGGACCGGTGATGTCCGGGACGACTATCGTCCAAGGTGGCCGCGCGGCGCCGCCGACTCGGCGTGTATCCGGTAGATGCTCGTGACCCGACCATTCCGGACCTCTTCCCCCACGCTGAAGCGCCCCTTGACGAGGGTCGGCAGGTGGGAGACGAGGGCGCGCTCGCCCGGAGGCATCGTAACCATCACCCAGTCGCTCATGCGGGGCGGGACGCCGAACGCACAGACGTCGGCATCAGGGTTGAGCACGAACATCGACGCGCCGTTCGGGGCGACATCAAGGGGAATCATGAAGCCCTCGGCCTCGACCATCTGGCCTTCGAGGGCCAGTACCTTCGCCGGGAACGAGGCCTCGACGCGGGGACCGGGCTTCTTGAGGTTGGGCGGTTCGTAGTCGACGCTGGCCAGCAGCGCCCAGTTGAGGCGCGCGTACTTGACGCGCTGCGCCTCGAGGCCAGCCACCGCCGCGATGGCCACGGCCGCGACTGCGAGCAGGGCCTGCACACGCCGGCGCACGGGATGGCCGGCTGCGGGACAGATCGGACACGAACGCCACACCATCACTGAACGGTAGTGCAGCCGATGGGGTGGGAGCAAGGGCCGCAGCATGACGGGGCGGCAACAGCGAATCTGACGCAATACGTTCCCGGCCCGTTGCTGTTTGTCATCCGGGTTCTTCGCGTGGGGGTCTCTGATGTCCAACCGTCCATGGAGTCAGGTGCTCCCGGCCGCGACCGGCCCGGGCATTCCCCCTCGGACCGCCGCTGGTCGGGACACCGGTTGAACGCCTCCCGGGCCTCGGCGCTCGTGAACAGGGCCTCATGGGGGCCGCCGGGAATCTCGAAGACAAGGTTCCGCTGCCAGCTGGTGCAGGCGTCAAGGGCCTGCCTGAAGAGTGGCCACGAGCGCATCTGGATGTGGCATGCCGTTGCACGTCCGGGGCAGCGACGGTCTCTGCCGCATGCTCAGCACCTGCTCAGTTGGTGATGTCGACTGGAACGTGGGCACCGTCTGGAAGGTCTCGAAGGCGCTCATGGATGTGCCCGCTTGTGGAATAGTGCTCGGCTGCGGACACGGGATGCATGTTCTCGGCGCTGAAACTCCCCTGCGAAAAGATGGGGAGGATGGCATAGGTGTAGCACTGCCCGGCGTCCAGCACCTTTCCCTGGGCGCGCAGCACCTCGACCAGGCCAGGCAGAAACCACTCGTCGGTGCTGTCGCTCTCAAGCAGCACTGCAAACTGTGGCCGTGTGTCAGCGACCTGCTCCAACGACCCTGTTGCGGTGCTGAGCCACCAGACCGCGCCGGCAGCATCTTCAACGAAGACATCCCCGAGTGCGGAAAACAGGAGGGGAGTCCAGTCGTCGCCCAGCTGCCAGCGCCAGGACTTGCGCAGCGCCTCGACGGCGGTGTCACTCGGCTGAATGGTGATCTGCGACCACGACGGCATGTGCGGCCTCACGGTTGAGTAAACCGGCATGCGCCAGGGTGGCGAAGCCGGGTACATGAACA
>JBIIDF010000302.1:0-3765 GCA_044238535.1 Vicinamibacterales bacterium | reverse complement strand
CGATAACTACTACGTGCGCGTCGACAAGGCCGGAAAGATGACGGGCGTGTCATACGTGAAGTACCTGCGCCGGAAGAAGTAGGGCGGACCACGCCGGAGGCCTGCGCCCTGCGAGGGCGCGGCTGACCTCCTGGTATCTGCCGTATCTCGATAGTGGAGGGTCGCGGATTCGCCCCTGTGACAGGGGCGAGTCCGCCGGTTCTTCGTCAATGGGCCGACCCCCACGCGGCCCATCTCTCCTTCAGCGGGTCAAACCTCCCCCAGCTCGGCCCGCGTTGGACGTCCGACGTCAGCCCTCTCCGGTCTCCCCTCGGTCCCACCACGCGAGGATGGTCGGTGGCATGCTGAAGGTCGTGAAGAAGAGGACAAACAGAAAGTTCTCCAGGGACGCCGCGGAGACCGTGATGGGGAAGTTCAGCGCCAGTCCCGACGCGGTCGGCGCAGGAGCACGGCCCACTACCTCCAGCGCGATGGAGGCCAGCACCAGGACCCACAACACATAGTTCAGTGCGTAGCGGTGGGCCCGGTTCCGGAGGGCGAGTTCACGTTCGTCGATCTCGTGGTCGCTGGCATACGCCTGGTTGAGATACTGCGTGGCGAAGAGCGCACAGCTCCCTCCGAACCCCAGCAGGGCGAGGCTCCCCAGAGCGATCGCGAACCCCTGCGCGTCGTCCCGCAGCAAGATTTTCAGGAGGAACCACCCCCAGAGTGAAACGAGGCTGACCACAGAGAGCGCGCGGGCCCGCGTCGGGGTCATCGCGCGTCTGTAGCGGTTGGGCATGGATGGCTTGTTGTGCGTCATCGTCGAGACTCCGAGTCGGGAGGAACGCCGAGCTGGTCGGCAAGCGGGGGGAACGGTTCCAATGAAAAGAGCATCTCCACACGTGCGCCGAGCACCTGCGCGAGCCGCAGGGCGAGCTCGACGCTCGGACTGTAGTCGCCGCGTTCCAGGAAGCCGATGGTCTGTGGATTCACATCCACGGCCTCGGCGAGGGCCTTGCGCGTCAGTCCACGTTCGGCACGGAAGAGGGCAATGCGGTTATACGCCATGGACGGCCTTGTCGGCGTGCGCCGCATCGGCATCCCCGCGAGCGGCGAGACGCCAGGCGGCGATGTGCTGGGGGAGTCCGAGCTGCGTGAGAAGAAAGAGGGCAACCAGCCAGACGACCCAATACCCACGACCCGCCGCGGAGAGTCCGCTCACGACGCCGAGAAGCACCATCGTCACCGGGATGAGCGCCCGATACGCCGTGCGGTAGGCGGCATCACGGTCCTGCCGCTCGATCTCGTCGAGCTGCGAATCGCGGAGATCGAAGATCCCTGACACACTCCCATTGCACATCCCGGTCACGAACATCCAGGGGATGAAGAGCACGACGGCCGCGACCGCGAACGCCCAGCCTGGCACTGCGGGGTCGGTGTGGTGCCAGTGATAGAGAAGGAGCGGGACCGTCACGAGGACGAGGGAGAGCATCAGCTGGAGCACGCTGATCTGTCGTCGGGCCCGCGACGTACGGTATCGCTCCATCGAGGGGGCGTCGAAGGCCGCGGCGAGAGGACCGCGACGGAGATGGGCGCGGGACTGAAGCTTGGCATCTGGTTCGCTATGTGTGCGCATGAAGTTTCCTAAAAGATTTAATTGATTCTGTGTAGACAATAATTGAGAGGTTAATTGTTGTCAATACGCAACAAAAAGAGGGTAACCGTGAGCCATGTCAGGCCGCCCCACACAGATTTCTGTCATGAGTACTCATGACAGCGCGTGAGGTGTCGCGCTACGGTCAACGAGGCCTCAGACACCTGCCTCCTGGGCGGTGCAGCCCCGACACCCGCAAACGGTTGCGGTCTTTTCGGAACGTCATCCCGACGGACGCTGATGTGAACGCCCACGCGGGATGCAGACCGACGTAGCGTCAGGGGAGAGGGAGGCCGCAGTGATGGAGGCGATTCCTTGGCGTCTGCTCTCTCGGCCCGTCCGCACAGGCCCGTCTCACCATGACTGACACCCCTTCCCCCAACCCACACCGAGCGCCGGACGACTTCGACGATGACGCCACGATTTCGCCGTTCCTCATTGCCAACGTCCTGCTGAGGAACCGCCGGATTATCGTGCAGGCGGCGGCGGTGGGTCTCGGCGGGGGGCTCCTCGCAGCGCTCCTGCTGATGCCGCGCTATGAAGCGACGGTACGGTTTGTGACCAGCCCCGGGGCCATGCGTGCGGTGTCTGGTGTGGGCACGGACATGAGCCCGGTGCAGCAGCGTGACCCGTTCGACTACTACACCAGTGTGCTGGCATCCGCCGATGTGCTCGATACCGTTCTGCAGACGACACGCGCTGACGGCTCGGTGATCAGAGACCACCTCCGGATTCCCGCCAATCAGACGGATGCGCTGGCGGCACGTCGACAACTGGCCGCCGCAGACGTGCGCCTCGATTCATCCACGCGCACGCGAACAGCCGCGACCCTGCCGGTGCTGCTGATCAAAGCATCGTGGAATGACCCGGACCTGGCGGCCGACGTCGCCAATGCCTTTCTCGATGCGCTGGCGGACTATGACAAACGCATTCGCTCCTCGGCGGCCAAGGAACGACGCGAGTTCATCGGGAAACAGGTGGATGAGACGGCGAAGCTTCTGAAGGATGCCGAAGACGCCCTTCGGAAGTTCAAGGAGGAAAACCGCCTCCTGATCCTTGCGGACAAGGTGCAGTCTGCCAGCGGCAACACCGTGGTCGTGCCCCCCCAGCTGGAACTGCGCAGAGACCAGCTGCAGCGCGACGTGACGGTGCAGGCGGAGCTGTATCTGTCCCTGAAGAAGGCGTTCGACCAGGCACGCATTGCCGAGCTGGATGACGCCTCAGGTCTCGTGGTGATCGAGCGGGCGTCTCCCCCCCGGCAGCGCACAAACACAGGCCGGAGGGTGATTGTGATGGCGGGTGCCATGCTTGGTCTCCTGGCCGGTGGCGTCCTGGCCGTCGGCGTCGAGCTTCGCCGACGCGCCGACCTCTCGTCACCTGATGCGCAGGAGTTCACCGCGCATCTGGCGGAGGTCAAGCAGGATCTCGCGCATGTCCGCGCCCACGTCACCCGATTCATCGCGGCGGACGATGACGAAGCGACGTCACCTCCCTCGGAGCAGAAACCCGATGCGTAACCTGACTGGAACCCTTGCGGTGGTCCTTGTGGCCACGGTCCTGCGGACGGCGACCCCGTTCGCGCAATCGCCACCGCCGGCCCCGGCGGCCCCTCAAGCGCCGACGCAGCCGGCGGCCCCGGCGGCCCCCGTAATGGCGACACCGTCAGCCGCTCCTGAGCCAGGTCAACCAGCCCCTCCGCCCGCGCCCCCGCCGCCCGTCCGTCTGCCGATGCTCGGCTACGACCTGTTCAAGGTCGACATGTCGAAGATTGCGCCCGGCCCGATTGAAGATTCGTACGAGTTGTCCCCTGGTGATGAAGTGCATCTGCGCGTGTGGGGGCAATTGCAGCTGACCTACGAGCTGGTCGTGTCTCCGGATCAGTTCCTGGAGATTCCCGAAGTGCCCGGACGGCTCGCCGTGGGAGGGTTGGGGCTGCGCGAAGTCAAGGAGCGCATTCGCCTGCATCTTGCGACGGCATATGCCATCTACTTCAACTTGCAGACGCCAGCGGCCAGCACGGCCTTCATTGACGTGTCGTTGGCCAAGGTGCGCCCGCTGCGCTTCATTGTCCAGGGCGAAGTCGGGATGCCGGGCAGTTACACGCTGCATCCCAGCCTCGCGAACGTGAT
>JBIIDF010000052.1:0-13300 GCA_044238535.1 Vicinamibacterales bacterium | reverse complement strand
GATATGGGAACAGATCGTGACTTCTGTCCCGATGCGTCGCTCCCGACCATCACGCGACGAGCCGCTGCCCTGCCTTCCGTGCGCTCGCGCCACTGCCCTGTCGCAGGGCTATGCCTCTCTCGAGCCCCCGAGCCATCGCGCGCGATAGGCCCCATCGCTGTCATAACGTTCAGCCTGACCCCGGACATTGAACGTACGGTTGCGCGGATCGTTACCGACGCCGGCCACGTATTGCCAATTGCCCCAGTTCGGTCCCACGTCGTAGTCGAGCAGATGGCACTCGAACCACGCCGCCCCCCATCGCCAGTCGATGCCAGCCGTTCGGGTCAACCAGCTGGCCACGTTCTGCCGGGCCCGGTTTGAGAGCTGGCCCGTCGCCAGCAGCTCGCGCATGCCCGCATCGACGAACGGTTCGCCGGTGTTGCCCTCGCACCAGCGTCCGAAAACGTCGGCGTCCTGCCGTCCGCACGGGGTGCGCCCCAGCACGCCCGTCGCACGAAAAGCCTTCCCCTGCCAGCGCCGTACCCAGAGGTGAAAGTAGTCTCGCCACAGCAGCTCGAAGACGAGCCAGTAGGTCGATTCGTTCGCCACGCGCTCGTGCTCGTAGCGACGCACCTCGGCCGCCACCTCGCGAGGGGACAGGGCTCCGGTTGCCAGCCACAGCGACAGCCGGGACGAGACGTCACGGCCCATGAGGCTGTCGCGCGTGTCCTTGTAGCGAGCGAGGCTGTCGGTCTGCCAGATCCACTGGCGCAGGCGCTCGATCCCCGCCGCGCGTCGTCCATCCGGCACAAACGACGCACGCGAGTCATGGGCAGCGGCCGCCTGCCGCGCCGCCTGACACACCGGCGCCGCCAGCACCGCCTCTGCCTCGGCACGGGCGCGTGCCCGCATATCGTCCGGCAGCGTCCCCACCACCGGAATGGGGAGCGGGTCACGCACCTGACACGCGCGCTCGACCTGGCGACGGTAGGTCGAAAACACGTCGGGCAGCGCCGCAAGCGGGAAGGGCAAGTCGGCATGCGCGATGAGCGTGGTCTCGTCGTGCACCACCAGCGGCCTGTCACCAGCGCCGAGCGCGTGCGCCACGGCCGCATTCTCGGCTCGCTCATCGACGGCGAGACATGGCGCGGTGTGCACCTCGCGCACTCCCAGCGACACGGCAAGCGCCGGCAGGCACTCGTGCGCCGGTCCCTGCAGGACAAACAGGGCTGACCCGACGGCCTCCCACTCGGCACGCAACCCGTCCAGGCCCTGCAGCAGGTGCCCCGCGCGCCGTGAACTGCTGCGCGTCACGCCGGGTGGCATCCCGAACGCCCGCGCACGGTCAGCACGGCGCTGGCCTGCGTTTGCCGTGGCACCGGCGCGAGAGGGCCCTGCCTCATTCGCCAGGGCATGCAGGTCTGTGGGCAGCACCACGACGCCCGCCACAGCCCCGTCCGCCGAGGCGGCAGCGGCAGTCACGGCGGCGTTGTCACTCAGTCGGAAATCCGTACGGTGCCAGACAAGCGCACGGGGAGGCGAGCACAGCATGTCCATGAGACGCGCAAAGACGGCGGCCGGACGCGTCACTGCATCAACAGGCAGTGTCCGCATCATCTGCGTATACTCTCGTCGCAGTCACATGGCGACACTGACCACACGCCCGGCGACACCCGACGATGCTGACGACATCGCTCGCATTTACAACGAGGGCATCGACGACCGCGTCGGGACGTTCGAAACACGTCCACGCACCGCACACGATGTGCGCGCGTGGTTCGACGGTCGCCACCCCATCGTGGTGGTCGAAGCCGACGGCGAGGTCGTCGGGTTCGCCTCGACCTCGACCTATCGCGCCCGCGAGTGTTACGCCGGCATCGCCGAGTTCTCCGTGTATGTGGCCCGCAGCCACCGAGGCCGCGGTGCAGGACGCGCCGCCATACAGGCCCTCATCAGAGACACACGCTCCCGCGGCTTCTGGAAGCTGGTGTCACGCGTCTTTCCCGAGAATACTGCCAGCCGTGCCCTGCTGGCCTCAGTTGGCTTCCGCGAGGTGGGCCGCTACGAACGCCACGCACAGCTCGACGGCCGCTGGCGGGACGTGATCATCGTCGAGCGACTGATACCGGAGCATCAGCCGTCCGCCCCAGGGGACCGCGACGAGCCGTTGGCCGACCGTCACTAGCGCTCGGCTGCTGCCAGCTTGCGCCGTTCGTCGAGCAGGTAGCCCCGCAGCTGCGCCACCGCCACCTTGTCGAGTTCGGCGAAGCGCGGCATACCGCGTTCGACCATCGATCCGTCAAGAATCCGCTCGAGTCCGTTGAGCACCGCGGGCGTCGACCGTCGCAGGTCGGGCAGGACGGTGGCGCCCCCGTGGCAGCGCGCACAGTAGGTGTTGTAGATCTTGCCGCCTGCGGCAATGTCGGCCGCCGACGCGGCATTCGGCAACGCGGTGACGCGCCGCGGCAGTTTCGGCAGCGGCGGGGTCGCATTGCCACCGATGGCATAGGTCAGCAACCGTCCCACACTGCGGAACTTCTTCGGAAACGCACCGCCCCAGCCCGCCATCACCGACACGTACTGCTGACCATTGATTTCGTACGTGATGGGCGGGGCCACGATCCCGGTGCCCGCGTAGGCCGACCACAGCTTCTCGCCCGTCGTCGCGTTGTAGGCGATGAAGTCACCCGCCGCCGTTCCCTGGAACACGAGGTTGCCGGCCGTGGCCAGCGTGCCGCCGTTCCAGTAGTTGCCGTACTCGGCGGTCCAGCGCGGCTTGCGCGCCACCGGGTCCCACGCCAGCAGACGCCCCTTGGACGGGATGTCGTAGCGCTCGACCGCACGGCCGGCCGGCGCCAGCGCTAGGTTGTACTCGTTGGGCGTGAAGCTGAATCCCTTCGGCTGCTCGAAGTACCGCCCGTTGTCCTGCGCCGGAATGTAGACCAGACCGGTCGTGGGACTGTAGGACATCGCCTGCCAGTTGTGCCCGCCGAGGGGACCGGGCCTGATGTAAGTGCCCTTGTCCTTGTAGGCCGCGCCGGGCACTTCGACGGGGCGCCCCGTCTTCATGTCGACGTGCGTCGCCCAGTTCACCTCGACATACGGGTCTGCCGCCAGCAGCTCGCCGGTCCCCCGGTCGAGCACATAGAAGAACCCGTTCTTCGGGGCCTGCATGATCACCTTGCGGGTGCGTCCCTGCCAGGCCAGGTCAGCCAGCATCATGGGCTGCACCGAGGTGTAGTCCCACGTGTCCGCGGGCGTCGTCTGGTAGTGCCACACCAGCTCCCCGTTGTCGGGATTGATCGCGAGAATCGAGCACAGATACAGGTTGTCCCCGCCGCCCGGACTGCGCACGTGGCGGTTCCAGGGCGAACCGTTGCCAGTACCGACGTACAGCAGGTTGAGCTCAGGGTCGTAGACGATGGAATCCCAGACCGTGCCGCCGCCGCCCACCTTCCACCAGGTGTCGCCGGTCCATGTTGGCAGCGCCTTCTCGAGGGCTGTATTCTCTTGCGGCTTCGAGGGGTCGCCGGGCACGGTGTAGAAGCGCCAGGCCAGCTGACCGGTCTCGGCATCGTAGGCCGAGACATAGCCGCGGGCCCCGTACTCGGCACCGCCATTGCCGATGATGACCTTGCCGCGCGCGATGCGCGGGGCACCGGTAATCGTCAGGGGCTGCGTCTGATCGACGGTCACCGCTGACCAGGCCGGCCTGCCCGTCTTCGCATCGAGCGCCACGAGTCGCCCGTCGAGCACGCCCACGTAGACCTTGTCCTTGTAGAACGCCGCCCCGCGGTTGACGACGTCGCAGCAGGCAAGGTTGTCGTATTTGCGGTGCACCTCGGGGTCGTACTTCCAGAGTTGCTGGCCCGTGCGTGCATCGACGGCATAGGTCACGCTCCACGAGCCGGTCGTGTACATCACGCCGTCGACGACGAGGGGCGTGGCCTCGAGGCCGCGGTCCGTGGCCGTGTCCATCTGCCAGGCCAGGCCCAGCTGCGCCACATTGCGGTCGTTAATCTGGTCGAGCGGGCTGAACCGCTGCTCGTAGTAGTCGCGCCCATACGACAACCAGTCGCCGGTGCGTGCCTCGGGCGCCCGCAGCGCCGCGTCATCAATCATCGGTTTCTGCTGGGCCGAACCCAGCACCATCCACGATGCCACCAGAATCAGGCCAGCGACGAGCGTGCGAGTCATGAGCGCTCCTTTAGGGTGACCCGGAGTATAGCCCCGGCGAACACCATGCCAAAACCGGTGCGTTGCGCCACCACAGCGCCGGCACTACCATTCCCGCCATGCGCATCCAGACCGGGTTCACCACGCTGCTTGTCACCGTGGCTATGCTCTCCGCGGCGGTGCACTCACAGACGCCCCCCCGGCCGTCGCCGGCTCCGACGCTGGCGCGTCCGTCGACAGCCACCGGCGAGTGGCCCACCTACGGAGGCGACCTTGCAAGCACCAAATACTCGCCCCTGTCCCAGGTGGATGCCGGGAACTTCGGAGCGCTGCGTATCGCCTGGCGGGCCCGAACACCGGACGCCATGCTCAGTCTCACGCGGCCCGACGGGTCCGAGTGGACCGCCGACTTCTCGCTCATCTTCGAGGAACTGAGCCGGCTCGATCCTGCGCGCTGGCGTGACAACCAGCCGCCGCTCGTGCAGAACTACAAGGCCACGCCACTCATGGTCGGGGGCCGACTGTTTGTGAATTCCCCCTCGTCTGTGGGGGCAGCCTACGATGCCCGCACCGGCGCGCCGCTGTGGACCTACAACCCCAAGAGCTACGAGGCCGGTACCACGACGATGAGCCTGCGCTGGGTGCAGCGTGGCGTAGCGTACTGGCGCGACGGATCCGATGAACGTGTCTACTGGGGCACGGGCGACGGGTATCTCGTTGCCGTCGACGCGCGGACGGGTCGGCCCATCGACAGCTTCGGACAAGGCGGCCGGGTCGACCTGATGGAGGGCCTGCCCGGTGCCAGGCGCGGCGCGCGCGACTATCTGAACGCCCTCACCTATTCGGTGCAATCGCCTCCGCTCGTGGTCGGTGATCTGGTCATCACGCCCGCCTCAATCTCGTCGCTCATCAAGGACAAGGAACAGATTCCCGGCTACATCCGCGCCTTCGACGCACGCACCGGCGCGGTCCGCTGGACCTATCGCCCCATCCCGGGCCCGGGTGAGTTCGGCGCCGACACGTGGCGCGACGGGTCGAATGCGTACGCCGGCAAGGTCACGGTGTGGACGATGATGAGTGCGGACGAGGACCTCGGCCTGGTCTACCTGCCCACGAACACCACCGCCCCGGACTTCTACGGCGGGCATCGCCGTGGCGACAATCTGTTCGCTGAAAGTCTCATCGCGGTTGAACTCAAGACGGGCCGACGGGTGTGGCACTTCCAGATGGTGCACCACGGGCTCTGGGACTATGACAACCCGGCGGCTCCCAATCTGCTCGATGTCACGGTGGGCGGCCGCCAGGTCCGGGCCGTGGCGCAGGTCACCAAGCAGGGCTTTGTCTACGCGTTCGACCGGGCGACGGGTACCCCCCTCTGGCCCATCGAAGAGCGTCCGGTGTCCCCGTCTGATGTCCCGGGTGAGGAAGCCGCACACACGCAGCCTGTGCCGACGCGGCCCGCTCCATTCGAAGCACAGGGAGTGACCCTCGCCGATCTCGCTGACTTCACTCCCGAGGTCAGGGCCATGGCCGAGAAGGCCGTGGAGGGCTTCCGCCTCGGACCCCTCTTCACACCGCCGTCGACGGAAGGCACCCTCATGCGTCCCGGCACGACGGGCGGCGCGAACTGGTCGGGGGCCGCAGTCGATCCGGCCACCGGCCTGCTCTATGTCCCCTCGCGGAACGCCTTCGCGGTCAACCGTGTGGTCCCGGCCGATCCGGCCCTGAACGGTAATCTGCTGTACGTGCAGGCACCGGGGCGCTCTCCGCAGATGCCGGACGGGCTGCCGCTGTTCAAGCCGCCATATTCGCGCATGACCGCCATCAACATGCACACCGGCGACCACGCCTGGATGGTGCCCACGGGCGCGGGCGACCGCATCCGCACTCTGCCACGCCTCAGGCCGCTGAACCTGCCGCCACTCGGGGGCGACATCACGCTGGCCGGGCCACTGCTCACCCGGACGCTGCTCATCTATCCCCTGACCACCGGCGGCACCCAGGGTGGCCCTCGCCTCGTGGCTTACGACAAGGCCACCGGCGCCGAACGGGCATCGGTCGACCTGCCGGGCCCGGCCGCAGGCACGCCCATGACGTACCTGGTCGAGGGGAAGCAATACATCGCGATCACGGTGCAGGGCCCGACGCCGCGTGCCCTGCCGGAACTGGTGGTGTTCACGCTGCCGTGATCAGTCACGGCCTGATTCCCGCGTCTCCAGGCACGCCTGTCACGCATACCGACACAGAGGCGCGCACGCCATCTAGGCGCGCTGGCTTGTCTGCTGCCGGCGGTCGTCGAGATAGGCGCGGCCCCGGTCCATCAGCGACGCAAACGCCGATTCGTCCCGTGCCAGCACCGCGCGCCTGACGGCTTCCACCGCCTGCGACAGCGCCTCGAGCGACTCGGCGCCGTAATCGTTCAGCGCCTGAATCTCGAAATACAGCTGCGGGCTTTCCTGCGCGACGCGCGAGGCCACGTCGAGCTGCGCGTCGAACGTCGTGCTCGACATCCGCGCCAGGCGGGGTGCAGCTTCGCCGCTGCCTGCCAGTGCCGTAAAGAAGGCAATGTTCAGCGCATGCGACAGTCCGAGCACGTACGCGATGAGCCGATCATGATCATCCAGCGTCATCGTCACCTGCTCGGCCATCGTCGGAGCGAAGAGCGCCCGCGCGGTGTCGAGAGCCTCGGCGTGGCCGAGGTCGATGAAGATCACGTGACGCCCCGAGAGCAGGTCGGTGTCCGGCCCGAACATCGGATGCACCGACGTCACGCGGCAGCCATGCGATTTCAGCGCCATCAGCCCCGATCGCAATGGGGACTTGAGCGAGCCCACGTCGAACACGACACCCGTCGGCCGGCGCAGCGCCAGCGCGCGCAGGATGCCGTCGGTCGCCCCAAGTGGAGTGGCGACGATGATGAGGTCGTGCGTGAGGGCGGCGTCAGCCCACGGGCCGATGTCGGTGGCGCCCGGCCGTGTACCCGCTGGGTCACTGGTGTCGACCGCGAATCCCTGCGAGATGAGGAAGTCGGTGAACCAGCCGCCGATCTTTCCAGCGCCACCGATGACCAGTGCACGCCGGCCCGACCCGGTGCCCTGGGCGGCCACCGAGGCCTGTTCCTGGGTGGTGAGCGAGCTTCTGATGAGGAGGCGCATCAGGGCTTCGGCCACCGGGGGTGCGACGCCGCGAGCCTCGGCCTCGCGACGGGCCCCGAGGATGACCTCGCGCTCACGGGCATAGTCGCGGGTGGGTTGACCGGTGCGCTGCTTGACCCGCGCGATGTCACGGCTCGCCTGCTGTCGCTCGGCAATCAGGGCGATGAGTTGCTGGTCGATGGTGTCAAGCTGGCGTCGGAGGTCGTCGAGAGTGCTCATGGGGCTGGAAAACGGAGTGACACGACCGCGCACGGGCCGGCTCGCGCCGATTATACGCGTCGGGGCGCTGGTCTCACGCTCGGCTAAGATTGACGGTAACCGCCCTGGCCCATGCCGACACTTCTCTCCTGGGGACGCCATCCGCAAACCCCGCAGACCCCCACACCCTGTCACTGGCCGGAGGATCTCAGCCGTGGCCTGACTGATCTGCAGCGGGCCGGCCTGACGACCCTGGCCTATGGCGCGGGATTGTCCTACGGCGATAGCGGCCTGGCGGCGAGTGACCGCGTCCTGCATACGGCCGGGCTCGACCGCTTTGTCGCAGCCGACTGGCACACCGGACGTGTGACCGCCCAGACTGGGGTCACCTTCGAACAGATGCTGTCGGTCGCGATTCCCCGCGGCTGGTATCTGCCGGTGAGTCCCGGCACGAAATACGTGACGCTGGGTGGGGCCATCGCGAACGATGTGCATGGGAAGAACCACCACCGGCATGGCACCCTCGGCCGGCACATCGTGCGCCTGGGTTTGCGGCGGTCCGACCGGCCACCGGTGGTCTGCTCTGCCACCGATGAGACCGCGTTGTTTCGGGCCACCATCGGCGGCCTCGGGCTGACGGGCCTCATCGAATGGGCCGAGGTCCAGCTCATGCCCATTCGTTCGAGCCGCATCCGTAGCGTGACCCGGCGGTTCGACACGCTGGATGAGTTCTTCGCCCTGTCATCGACCCTCGACCTCACGCACGAATTCTGTGTGTCGTGGATCGACTGCGGTGCCACCGGGCGGTCACTGGGCCGCGGGGTCTACATGGCCGGAGACTTCACAGACGAAGGCCCGCTTGAGGTGGCGCACCCGCGTCGCCTGACGATGCCGGTCACGCCGCCGGTGTCGCTGGTGAATCGCGCGACGGTGCGCGGCTTCAATGCCCTCTACTGGAGGCGCGCCACACGCACGCCCACCACAAAGACCGGCAGCTACGATCCCTTCTTCTATCCACTCGACTCGGTGCTGCAGTGGAACCGCATCTACGGCCCGGCGGGCTTTCAGCAGTATCAGTGCGTGATCCCCGAAGCCTCGGCGCGCGATGGGATCGCAGCCCTGCTGGGGGAAATCACGGCGTCGGGCCTCGGATCGCCACTCGCGGTCCTGAAACGCTGCGGCGACCTCCCCTCCCCCGGCCTCTTGTCGTTTCCGATGGCTGGCACCACACTCGCGCTCGACTTTCCGCAGACCGAGCGCCTGACACATCAGTTGTTTCCCCGCCTCGACGCCGTGGTGCGGGAGATCGGTGGCCGGCTGTATCCGGCCAAGGATGCCCATATGAGCGCCCGTGATTTTCAACGCAGCTATCCGGCATGGACCACGGTGGAATCCCTGCGCGACCCTCAGCTGCTCTCGCGCTTCTGGCAGCGGGTGACCCAGTGACCCGGGTGCTCATCATCGGGGCATCGTCGGCCATTGCCGCCGCCTGTGCCCGTCGCTGGGCCGCTGGCGGTGCGCAGCTCGTGCTCGTCGGCCGCGATGCTGACAAGCTGGCAGCCGTTGCCCGTGACCTCACCGTGCGCGGTGCGGCGTCAGCCTCGACGTACGTGCTCGACGCACTCGACACTCCGCGACACGCCGAGATGCTGGACGCCGCCGTGACGACGCTCGGCACCATCGACGTGGCCCTCATTGCCCACGGCACGCTGCCCGATCAGCAGGCCTGCGAGCATGACGTCACCCAGACCCTGCATGCCTTCGCCTCGAACGCCACTTCGGTGATGGCCCTCCTGACGATTCTGGCGACGCAGCTCGAGCGTCAGCGCCACGGGGCGCTGGCCGTCATTACCTCGGTGGCCGGCGATCGCGGCCGTCCTTCAAACTATGTGTACGGCAGTGCCAAGGCCGCCGTGTCGACGTTCTGCGAGGGATTGCGGCCGCGCCTGTTCAAGGCGGGCGTGTCGCTCACCGATATCCGGCCGGGATTTGTGCACACGCCTATGACCGCGGGCCTGCCGCTGCCCGCGCTGCTCGTGGCCGAGCCCGATGCGGTGGCTGCGCGCATCGTGCACGGCATCGCGAGGCAGCGCGACGTGCTCTACGTGCCGGCGTTCTGGGCGCTCATTCTCCTGATCGTGCGCCTGCTGCCCCGCCCGCTGTTCAAGCGGCTGTCACTCTGACGAGGCCGCGAGTCACCCGGCGTCCGCGTCGGTCTCAGGAAGCTCGGCGTCGACGTCGATTTCCACCAGATACTCGTCGCCGATGAGCGGGGCTCCCACCATCGTGTTCGCGGGCATGATGTGACCGAATCGCTCGCCGTGCGCGCGCGCGACAGGCTCCCACTGCTGCACGTCCTTCACAAAGACGCGCGTGCGCACGACGTCCTCGAGATGCCCGCCCAGCGACTGCAGCGCGCCTTCCACTTTGTCGATGATGCAGTGCGTCTGCGCCGCCGGATCGCTGCCACCGATGGCTCGCGACCCCAGGGTGGCCGTGGTGCCGGAAATCGCGATACGACGCCCGACGCGCACCGCTCGCGAGTATCCCGCAATCGGTTCCCACTCGGTGCCGCTCAGACAGAGCGTGCGTCGGGACGAGACCGTGCGCGTGTCATACGGCGCCGGCAGGTGGTCGAGGTGATGGCTGAGGTCGCCTGAGGCGGTCAGATAGGGCGGCTTCCGGTACTCGTCGCCGCAATCTCCCGGAATCGGATGCAGCGTCGCCTGCACGGCCACGATAGCCGCATGGTCGTCGGATGTGAGGGCGAAGCTGAAGAGCCGCGTGGTGTCGTCGATGTGCGCGCGCTCGCCAAGACGAGCGCCGATGATGATCCCGGCCACACCGGGCTGCTCAAGGATGTAGCGACTGGCCACATTCGCAATCGACACGCCGTGGCGGTCGGCCACATCGCGCGCGACACGCAGCAACCGCTGCAGCGCGTCCCAGCCACCGGCCGTCCTCAGAAACCGCCCGTATTTCATCTGGGACCACGTGCCCGACTGCTCCCAGTCGGGCTCGGCCTGCCCGAGCCATCGATCACTGAGCCATCCACCGCCCACCGTGCCATACGCGAGCAGCTTGACGCCGTGTTCCGCACAGTACGGCCCGAGACCCCGTGAGGCCCGTTGGTCAAACAGGGAATACGACACCTGATTCGAGACAATGTCGAGACCGCTGGCCACCACCATCCGCAGGTGTGCCGTGTCGACGTTGGTCAGTCCCAGGTGACGAATGAGCCCTTCGCGCTTGAGGTCCTGCAGCAGGAACAGCGTGTCAATCCAGCTGGGGTCGGCATAACTCCACGCGTGATACTGCAGCAGGTCGATCGTGTCGACCTGCATGCGCGTCAGCGCGCGCTCAACGGCCGCACGCACCTCGGCAGCCGTGACTCGACCCGGACTCGGCACCCACTTGGTGCAGAGCTGCACCTCGCGGGCACCATCGAGGCGACGATACCTCCCGGCGACAATCTCGGACGACCCATAGTGGTCGGCCATATCAAATGTCGTCAGGCCTGCGTCCGCGTAGGGATGCATCGCGGCGGCGGCCGCATCGAGGTCGAGCTGTCGGCCATCGCGTTCCTGATCGGCCATCTGCCACAGGCCGGTCAGCACACGCGAGATCGTGAATCCGTCACCGAGGCGCACGTATTCCATCGTGGTCTTCTGTTCTATTCGGGAGGAAGCGCGCGGAAGTGCGCGTCGAGGTCAACACCTGAGGCCCGCAGGGCGCGGACTTCGCGCCAGTAGATGACCGTGCCGATCGCCATGACCATCAGCCACACCGGCGTCGAACGGAAGTACCAGGCGGCCACCGGTGCCGTCAGGTCCTTGACCGTGTGCACGACGAGGAAGCCCAGCAGCACGACCATGCCGGCCACCGCGATGATGCGCTGGGCCCCGTGTGACGGGAACACACGCACCTCGCGCGCCAGCGCGGGGTTGCGGGCGGGCAGCCACCACACCGACGCCGCCATCACGAGAAAGTTCACGAGCATCGAGGTCACAAGAATATCGACGCCGAGGAAGAAGTCGCCGGCGAGATGACTGCCGAGCACACCCAGCGTGGCCATGCCGCCACTGGCGAAGATGGCGATGTGCGGGGTGCGGAACTGCGGATGCACGGCCGCCACCTGTCGGGGAAAGATGCCGTCTTCGGCCCACGCGAACATCAGCCGCGACACCGCCAGCAGCATCGCCGGCAGGTCCTTCGCCAGGGCCACGGCGGCCGCCGACACAATCACCACCGTCCAGAAGGGCGGCAGCAGATAGCCCAGCAGCCCCGGCGCCGTCAGATCGCGGTGCTGGGCCTGCTCGGCCACATACCACCACGGCACGGCGTGATACACCGCCGCCGTAAACAGCATGTAGAACACGCCCACCGACCCGACGGCGATACCGATGGCCAGAGGCAGATTGCGCGCCGGGTTTCTGGCCTCGCCACCGGCCTGCGCGATGGAATCGAATCCGATGAACGAGGCGAACAGCAGTGCGGCCGCAGACAGGAACGTCGAGGACGAGCCCGTCGGCGCAGGGGCGGGCGGCAGCATCACACCATCGCGCGCCAGCAGTGCCGCGGCAAATTCCTCATGGGAAAACCAGAAGCCGGCGACGATGACCACGCCACCGAGCAGGAAGGTGAGGAACATCAGCGGCACGATCAGCCGCTCATAGAGCTTCACGCCTCGCAGGTTGATCGCGACAGCCGACCACAGCACGGCCAGGGAAATTGACAGCCGGACGGCACCCCGCTCGAGAACGGCCGCCGTGTCGGTCCACGCCAACGCCACCGCGATGTCGCGCAGAAACGGCACCAGGACATACGACACGACACCGATGGCGACACACAGCGAGAACCACTGCGAGAACGACGCCACAAATCCGAGGTACGCATTGAGGCCTCGGCTGGCATACACGTAGCTTCCGCCGGCGCGCGGCATGGCCGAGGCCAGTACCGCATAGGCCAGCCCGGCCAGCACAGCCGGCAGTGCCGCGAACACATAGGCCCCAAGCACATCGCTGCCGATGCCCGGCACATTGCGCTGAATCATGAACGGAATGACGTTGATGCCGGCCCCGACCATCGAGCACACGCCGGTCGCGGTCAGGCCCAGCAGGCCCATCTCACGGGCCAGGCGGGGACGGCTTTCTGCAGTCTCGTGGGCCATGGTTACTTCAGTCCGTCGAGGCGACGGAGTTCCGAGTCGTCACCGAGCCACTCCCACCGCAGCAGCGACAGGGGCACGTTCCCGTTCTTCCAAAGATAGTCGTGAAACGCCTGCAGCGAGAACGCCTCACCGCGCGCGCGGCGCGCATCGGCCAGCATCCGCACGATCTGCACCTTTCCGATCTGGTAGGTGATGGCCTGTCCTGGCCCGGCGGCAAACGACGCGGCCTCCTCCAGCGCCGTTTCGCGATCCATCGGCACGGTCTTTTCGAGATAGTCGGCGGCCTGCGGAATGCTGAACTCCCCCGTCGCCAGCCGCACGTCGACTTCCACGCGCAGCGCACGCAGGCGCATGAAGTTGTAGATGATCTCGCGCGAGCGCGGACTGTCGGCCCACAGCCCGGCCTGCAGCATCATCTCCTCCGCATAGAAGCCGATGCCTTCGTTCGCGCCCGAATCGTAATAGCGGCGACGGATCGGGTTCTCGTGCGCCCACGAGAGGGCCAGTTGGAAGTAGTGGCCGGGCACACCCTCGTGCACGATGATCGGCCGCGGATCGCGCGCTGTCGACAGGTAGAAATACGGCAGCGTCGGTGCCGGCACGCGAATGTAGCTGATGC
>JBIIDF010000301.1:0-3773 GCA_044238535.1 Vicinamibacterales bacterium | reverse complement strand
GAAGAAAACAAGCTCGTCGGTGTGGTCACAGTCGACGACGTCATCGACGTCATCAAGGATGAAGCCACCGAAGACCTGCTGCGTCTGGCGGGCGTGTCGGGTGACGAGCGCATTGCCACGCCGCCGGGGGAGGCCCTGCGCAAGCGGTTGCCGTGGCTGGGCGTGAACCTGGTGACGGCCTTTGTGGCGGCCTCGGTCGTGGCGCTCTTCGAGAGCACCATCGAGCAGGTGACGGCGCTGGCGGTGTTCATGCCGATTGTGGCGGGCATGGGGGGCAATGCCGCGACACAGACCCTGACGGTGGTGGTGCGGGGGCTGGCGCTCGGGGAACTGTCGTGGGCCAATACGCGCAAGGCCCTGATGAAGGAACTGTTGATCGGCGTGGGCAACGGCGCCGCACTCGGGCTGGTGGCGGCCGGTGTCGCGTGGGCGACCAAGGGCGACCCGCTGCTGGGGCTCATCCTGGGCGTGGCGATGGTCTGCAACATGGCGGTGGCGGCCACCGCGGGCACGCTGGTGCCTCTGGGACTGAAGGCGCTCAAGATCGACCCGGCCCTGGCCTCGTCGGTGTTCATCACGACCTTCACCGATGTGGTGGGCTTTGCGTCGTTCCTCGGTCTGGCCACGGTCTTCGTGAAGTTTCTGGCGCGATAGAATAGGGGCTACGGCATGCCCCTCTACACGGCTGACGCGCTGGTGCTGCGCACCTATCCGTTCGGGGAAGCCGACGCCGTCGTGGTGTTCCTGACGCCCGACCGCGGGAAGAAGCGCGGCGTCGCCGAACGCGCCCGCCGTCCCCGGTCGTCGTTCAGTGGCGCGCTGGCCCCGCTGACGCTGGTGCGGGTGGCCTACTTCGAGCGGGAAGGCCGCGACCTGGTGGGACTGAACTATGCCGAGCGCGTGCGCTCGCCGCTGGGCGTGGCCTCGCCGGAGGCGCTGGGCTACAGCCACTATTTCGCCGAGCTGCTCGACGAATGGGCCCCGGACGCCGATGTGGACGAGCGGGTCTACCGGCTGGGTGTGGCGATGCTCGACGCCCTGATGACGGGCGTGCCCGTCGAACCGCTGGCCCGATACTTCGAGTGCTGGCTGCTGCGGCTGCAGGGCGTGTATCCGCCGGACCTCGACCTCTCGGTCGAGGCGGGGCGTTTTGTCGAGGCCTGTCGCCATCGGCGGCCGGCCGACCTGGGAGACCTGCCGGTGGCGCCGCACGTGCTGCGTGAACTGGAGCACCGTCATCGTCTGGTGATGCGGCAACTGCTCGACCGCGAGATGCGGTCGCTGCGGGTCATTCAGGAACTGCGCCGGGTGCCGGCGAACTGAGGACGCATGAGTGTGGTGACATTTCAGGACCTGATACTGCAGCTCTCGGCCTTCTGGGCCTCGCGAGGCTGTCTCATTCAGCAGCCGCTCGACCTCGAAGTGGGCGCGGGAACCTCGCACCCGGAGACGCTGCTGCGTGTGCTCGGCGAGACGCCATGGAAGGTGGCGTATGTGCAGCCCTCGCGTCGCCCGGACGACGGCCGCTTCGGGCAGAATCCCAATCGACTGTTCAAGCATCACCAGATGCAGGTGATTCTGAAGCCGTCTCCCGATGACGTGCAGCAGACCTACCTCGACAGCCTCGAAGCCTGCGGCATCAACCCGCGCGCTCACGACATCCGCTTCGAAGAGGACAACTGGGAGTCCCCGACGCTCGGGGCCTGGGGCATTGGCTGGCAGGTGCTGCTCGACGGCATGGAGATTTCGCAGTTCACCTACTTCCAGCAAGTGGGCGGCATGGACCTGTCGCCCGTGTCCTGCGAGATCACCTACGGGCTCGAACGCATCGCAATGTTCCTGCAGGGGGTCGACAACGTGTACGACCTGCAGTGGGCGCCAGGTGTGTCCTACGGAGCCGTGCGGCTCCGCGAGGAAGTCGAGCAGTCGCGCTATGCGTTCAACGAAGGCACCGGCCTCTCGCTCGCGGAGTTTTCCGAGTTTCACCGGCGACAGTTTGACGAGTGCTATGCCTTCGGGGAACGTCTGCTGAAGGCGGGTCTGGTGTTGCCGGCCCTGGAATACGCGCTCAAGTGCTCGCACCTGTTCAACCTGCTGGATTCCAGCGGCAGTGTGGGCGTGACCGAGCGCACGGCTTACATCCTGCGCGTGCGGCAGCTGGCGGTGGCCGTCTGCCGACGCTATGCCGACGATCTCGCCCCGAGGGTCGATGCGACCCCGGCGGCCTCGTGAGGCTCGAGGTGACGTGGTGACGCGCGATCTGCTGATTGAACTTGGTCTGGAAGAACTGCCCGCCAGCTGGCTGCCTGGGGCCACACGAGCCTTTGGCGACGCCCTGATGACGGCGCTGCGCGAGGCGCGGCTCGACGTGGCGGGTGGGGTCACCACCTGGTCGACGCCCCGTCGGCTGGCGGTGCGCATCGCGGGTGTGGCAGAACGGCAGGCCGACCGCGAAGAGGTGCTGACGGGGCCGCCAGTGGCAGCGGCCTTCACGGCCGATGGCACGCCCACGCCGGCCGCGACGGGATTTGCGAAGCGCAACGGTGTCGACGTCTCGGCCCTCGAGCGCCTCGAGGTGCCCGAGAAGAAGGGCACCTACCTGGCCGTCCGGGTGCAGCATCAGGGGCGCGCTGCCGCGGCGGTGCTGCCGGCGGTGCTTGCCTCCGCCCTGCGGGCCATGCCGTTTCCGAAGCAGATGCGCTGGGATGCGCTGCTGGACGACGGGCGTGGGGAGCTGCTCTTCGGGCGTCCCATCCGGTGGCTGCTGTTCCTGTTCGGCGACGAGGTGGTGCCGTTCACCATTGCGCGCAGCGCGCAGGCGTCAGGGCCGCTGGTGCAGCCGGTCGAGTCGGGACGGACGACGCGCGGGCACCGCGTGCATGGCGCGGCGGGGCAGCCCCTCGAGGTGCACTCGGCGACCGAGTATCGGGCCGCGCTCGCGCGGAATGGCGTCGTGCTCGACCGCGACGAGCGTCGTGCGCGCATCGATGCGGAACTGACGGCGGAAGCGGCGAGGCGCGGAGCCTCGATCGATGCCGTGCGGTCGGGGGCCGCCCTCCTGCAGGAGGTGCCCGATCTCATCGAGTATCCGGTGGTGGTCTCAGGTCGCTTCAGTGACGAGTTCCTCGCGTTGCCCGAGGAAGTGCTGACGACGACGATGATTCATCATCAGCACTTTTTCCCGCTGCAGCATGCCGACGGCACGCTGATGCCGGCGTTTCTTGCGGTGCTCAACACCGAACCCGAGTCGACCGACGTCGTGTCGCGCAATCTCGAACGTGTGCTGACCGCACGTCTCAGGGATGCACGGTTCTTCTGGGACGCTGACCGTGCGCAGCCGCTGGCGGCCGGGCTCGACGCGCTCGAGACGGTGCTGTTCCACAAGAAGCTGGGGACCTATCGGCAGAAAGCCTCGCGGGTCGAGGCCCTGGCCCGGTGGCTGTGCGCCGATGTGCTGGAGGCTCCGCAGCTGGCTGACGCTGCGGCCACGGCCGGCCGCCTGTGCAAGGTGGACCTGGCCACCAGCATGGTGCGCGAGCTGACCGAGCTGCAGGGCACGATGGGCGGGATCTATGCCCGCGAAGACGGGCATCCCTCGACGGTGTGGAAGGCCATTTACCATCACTACCTGCCGCAGGGTGTCGAGGCCGATGCGCCGCCGACGGCCGTGGCGCTGGGCGACGCGGCGCGCACCTGGGCGGCGGTGGCCATGGCCGACAAGCTCGACACGCTGGTGGGCATGTTCGCCGTGGGCGAGCGGCCCACTGGGTCGC
>JBIIDF010000300.1:0-3787 GCA_044238535.1 Vicinamibacterales bacterium | reverse complement strand
CCGGGCGCCAGGATGGCTGCGCGTGTGGAGGGGATGCCCTCGGGCATGTGCGTCTGGCCTGAGGTCCCGTCCGCAGAGGGACCCTCGGGGGTGAGCACCTCGCCGTTCCTCAGCCGTTCGGCAATCTGTTCGACGGCGGCGCGGGCCTCAGCCCGCACACTGCCGGTCTGCCCGGTGTTGACCGGCATCGCCACCGACCGCAGCGAGGCCTGCTCGAGCAGCGCATTCGAGCGATCGCGCATCTGCTCGATCACGGCATCAATGTCGCGACGCGCCTGCCGCAGGCGGTCGTCGACCTTCTCGTTGAGCCGCTTGCGGAAGGCGGCCTCGCGCTCTGACAGCGCGCGTTCGCGGGCATCGATGGCCTTGCGTTCGTCGGCAAGCGTACGGCGTTCGCGCTCGAGGCGGCCCTGCTCGGCATCGAGCCGCCGGGCCTGCGCATCGATGCGGTCGAGGTGGGCCTGCAACCGCTTCTGGTCGTCACCGAGGAAGGACCGCGCGGCCGCGATGACCGGTGCCGGCAGCCCGAGGCGCTGTGCCATTTCGATGGCCAGGCTGCGGCCAGGAGCGCCGTATACGAGACGATACGTGGGCGCATACGTCTGTGGATTGAAGGCGAAGGCCGCGACCGTCACGCCCGCGGTGGCCGTGCCCCAGGTCTTGACCGCATCGAAGTGCGTCGTCGCGATGAGATGAGCCCCGCGCGTGCGGAAGTGGTTGACCACCGCGGTCGCCAGCGCCCCGCCTTCATTCGGGTCGGTGCCCGTGCCCACCTCATCGAGCAGCACCAGCGAGGGCAGGTCGAGCGACCGGTCCATGGCCACCAGCTTGCTGATATGCGCCGAAAACGTGCTCAGGCTGGCGGCAATCGACTGGTCGTCGCCGATGTCGGCAAACACCGAGCGGAAGACGGGCAGCCGCGCCGTGGTGGCCGGCAGGTGCAGGCCGGCCTGGGCCATCAGCGCGAACAGGCCGGCGGTTTTGAGCGCCACCGTCTTGCCCCCGGTATTGGGCCCGGTGATGAGCAAGATGCGGCTCGGCGGGTCGAGCACGACATCGATCGGCACGGGCTCGGCCAACAGCGGATGCCGCGCCCCGCGCAGCGTCAGGCTGCCGTCCTGGACGAACGTGGGCGGCATGCCGCCGATGCGCGCGCTGTAGCGCGCACGGGCCTGCACCACGTCGAGGTCGGTGGCGACGGTCTGGACGACCCGCATGTCAGCCGCCCGTACGCGGAAGCGGTCGGTCAGGGCGAGCAGGATGCGGAAGATTTCCTCGCGTTCGCGCTCACCCGTTTCCACGATGTCGTTGTTGAGGTCGACGACGGCCGCCGGTTCGAGGAAGAGGCTGGCTCCGCTGGCCGAGCTCCCATGCACGATACCCGGCACGTTAGCCCGGTGCTCGGCCCGCACGAGCAGCACAGCGCGGCCGTTGCGTTCGGTGACAATGTCGTCCTGCAGGTACTTGGTGGTATCCCGTCCGCGGGTCAGCCGCTCAAGCGCCTGCTGCAGCTGCTGCCGCAGCCGCCGCAGCCGGTCGCGGATGCCGCGCAGCGCCGGGCTGGCAGAGTCGAGCACGTCACCGCCGGCATCGATGGCCGCGCGTACGGCGGCGATATCGTCCTCGAAGCTGGTGAGCGGAGCGACCAGCGCCCCGAGCAGGGGAAACGACGGGCCGGCGTTCTGGATGGCGGCCCGTGACTGGCCGACCGAGTCGACAAAATCGGCGAGGGTGCGCAGGGCCAGCGGCTCGAGCGGCTGGCCGTCGAGCTGCAGCGCATCGAGGGCCTCGGGCAGCCCCTGACCGGCGCGCAGGGGAAACCCGCCGTGCTGCTCGCTGAACCTGACGGCCTCGGTCGTCCCTTGCTGCAGCAGGGCGACGGCCCGGGGTTCGCCCTTGGGTTCGACGGCCAGCAGCATGGCTCGGCCCAGCGGCGTGGCCGACAGGTCGGCCACCGCGGCCACGATGCGGTCGAATTCCAGGGGGCGGACAGCGAACATCGGGCTACAGGTGATTGATCATACTGGCCACGCATCCGGCGCCGAATCCGTTGTCGATGTTGACGACGGTGACACCATTCGCGCACGAGTTCAGCATCCCGAGCAGCGCGGCGAGGCCGCCGAAGCTGGTGCCGTAGCCGATGCTGGTGGGCACGGCAATGACCGGCACGTGCACGAGGCCGGCGGCCACACTGGGCAGCGCCCCTTCCATCCCGGCCACGACGATGAGGACGCGGGCAGCTTCGAGGCGATGGCGCTCGCGAAGGATGCGGTGGATGCCGGCGACGCCGACGTCGTAGATGCGCTCGACGGAGTTGCCCATCAGTTCGGCGGTGACACCGGCTTCCTCGGCGACCGGCAGGTCTGACGTGCCGGCCGAGACCAGGGCAATGGTGCCCCGGCCGGGGGGGACGGGACGGGGGCGGGTGATAGCCCGAGCCACGTCGTGATACCGCGCATCGGGAATACGGGCCTGCACGGCCTCGAAGGCCTCGGGAGTGGCGCGGGTGACCAGGAGGGGATGGTCGCGTTCCGCGATGGCAGCGGCGATAGCGGCAATCTGCTCCGGGGTCTTGCCGAGGCCCAGGATGACCTCGGGGAAGCCCTGGCGGGTGGATCGGTGGTGGTCGACACGGGCAAACCCGAGGTTGGCGAGCGGTTCGGCCCGCAGGGCTCCAAGGAGGGTCTGGTGGGCGTCGGATGCCGGCCGGATGCCGGCCTGCACATCGTCGAGGAGCTGGCGAAGCTGTTCAGGGCTCATTGGGGTGTGGGGGAGTTGTGATGGCTACGGATTTAACGGGAATGAAACGGGCCGAGCCGGGGTTTTCAGGAATACAATTAGGTGTTACGGCAACGCTATTTTTTCAGGACCCCGCATGACGTCGCTCGAGACTCTTATTCTCGCATCGTACTTCTTCGTGCTGCTGATCCTTGCCGTGTATGGATGGCACCGATACTACATGGTGTATCTCTACATGCGGCATAAGGACGAGCGGCCGGTCCCGAAGTCGCAGTTCACCGACCTGCCGGTCGTGACCATCCAGTTGCCGTTCTTCAACGAGATGTACGTGGCCGAGCGGCTTATCGACGCCGTCGCCGACATCGAGTATCCGCGGGACCGGCTCGAGATTCAGGTGCTCGACGACTCGACCGACGAAACGCGCGGCATTGCCGAGCGGGCCGTGCAGCGACTGGCAGCGACCGGGCTCGACATCAAGTATCTGCACCGCACCGACCGCACCGGCTACAAGGCCGGCGCCCTGGATGAGGGGCTCAGACAGGCACGCGGTCAGTTCGTCGCCATTTTCGACGCCGACTTCCTGCCGCGTCCCGATTTCCTGCTGCGCACCGTGCACTACTTTACCGACCCGAAGGTGGCGATGGTGCAGGCGCGGTGGGGGCACATCAACGAAGACTTCTCGCTGCTGACGCGCATCCAGGGCATTCTGCTCGACGCGCACTTCGTACTCGAGCACGGCTCGCGCAACCTCGGCGGCTGCTTTTTCAACTTCAATGGTACGGCTGGTATCTGGCGCCGTGAGGCGATCGCCGATGGCGGCGGCTGGCAGCACGACACGCTGACCGAAGATCTCGATCTCAGCTACCGCACCCAGCTGCGGGGCTGGCAGTTCGTATTCCTGCAGGATCACGTGGCGCCGGCCGAGCTCCCCGTGGAAATGAATGCCTTCAAGTCGCAGCAGCACCGCTGGGCCAAGGGCTCGATTCAGACGTTCCTGAAGCTGATGCCGCGCATCCTGCAGTCGGACCAGCCGTTCAAGGTGAAGGCC
>JBIIDF010000051.1:0-13365 GCA_044238535.1 Vicinamibacterales bacterium | reverse complement strand
GACGATCCCGGTCGTGCCACCACAGCCGCCCGTGGTGCGATCTGCAGCGGCGGTCGCGACGTCCGCACCCGTGGTAGTGTCTCCCGAAGGGCAGGTATGACCACACCGCGCGTGTTGCTGGTGGAAGATGAACCGGGACTGCAGCTGACGCTGGCGGATCGACTCTCGGCCGAAGGCTATGCCGTGGATATCGCCAGCGACGGGCTCGACGCCCTCAGTCAGGTGAAATCGCGGGCCTACGACACGATTCTGCTCGACGTCATGCTGCCCGGCCTCGATGGGTTCGAGGTGGCACGCAGCCTGCGTTCTCAGGGGGTCTCCACCCCAATCCTGATGCTGACGGCGCGAGCCCAGATCACCGACCGGGTCACCGGCCTCTCACTCGGAGCCGATGACTATCTGACCAAGCCCTTCGATGTCCGCGAGCTGCTCGCTCGCATCGAGGCCCTGCGCCGCCGCGTTCCGCGTCCATCGCTGGCGAGGGCTGAGCACTTTCAGTTCGGCGATGTGCGGGTCGACCTCCGGCGCGCCGAGCTGACGCGCGGAGGGGCGCCGCTGGACCTGTCCGCTAAGGAGTTTCAGCTCCTGCGCTACTTCATCGAGAACCGCGGGGCCACCCTGTCGAGGGAAACCCTGCTGCAGGATGTCTGGGGCTACACGTCCTCTTCCTCGACCCGCACCATCGATGTACACGTGGCCTGGCTGCGACAGAAGCTGGAACCCAATCCACGCGTCCCGCAGTTCATCGTCACGGTGCACGGACTGGGCTACAAGTTCGCCGGCTGACCCTCGGCGGCGACGAGACCACCGGCGCTGACGAGCTCCGTCGCTAGCGCCCGGCGGTCGCCGGCGGTTTCGGCTGCAGAATCACGTAGGCCGGCAGCCCCACCGCGCTGAAGCGCTTCATCAGGTCACTGGTCGGCGCCTCGTCCGGTTGCTCGGCCTGCACCTTGATCTTCACGTATCCGGACAGCGCCTGCATCACCCCCGCATCCACCAGCGTGGTCTTATCCATCGTGAGGCAGTTCTTGCACCACGTGGCCCACAGGTCAATCAGCACCGGTTTCTGCTCGCGCTCGGCCACAGCCAGGCCCTCGGACAATGAGGCATACCATCCGGCCTTCAGTTTTTCTTCCACGCTCGACGACACTTCCGCCGAGTCGACCCACTGATTGGCAAACAGCCCATAGGCGAGATACCCGTAATACACGGCCGTTCCGAGAATCAGCACGCCGAAGCCCTGCTTCACCCGCACCATCCAGGGACCGGGCTTGGGCAACGCCGACAGACCGGCCCCGGCAAGGGGCCACGGCACGGCCATGCCAATGCCCAGCACAAAGGGCAGCGCCAGCGCGAGCGTGGTGCCCGTCGCATACAGATTGCTCGCAAACAGCACCACCTGGATGACCACCGGTGCGACACAGGCCCCCGCCAGCAGCGCCGCCACCGCGCCCATCGTGAAGGCCAGCACGAACGTCCCTCGGCTGGCGCCGTCGCCCACCGAGCCGGCAAACCGCGAAAAATCAATCTCGAACACGTCGAACATGGCCAGCGAGAGCCCCACGAACAGCACGGCGATGCCCAGGTTGAACCAGGGTGACGCATTCAGCGTGCCGAACGTCGAGGCCGTCAGGACCACGATCACCCCAAGCACACCGTAGACCGCCGCCATGGCCGCCCCGTAGGTGAGCCCCAGCAGGAACCCGCGTCGCCGCGACCCTGCCTGCGCGCCCGCCCCGATAATCGCCAGATTGATGGGAATCATCGGCAACACACACGGTGTCAGGTTGAGCGCCAGGCCACCGAGAAACACGACCAGCAGGATGGCCAGCGGCCCCTGGCCGTCAAACAGCCCACGCTGGGGCTCGCCCGATTCCGCCGCCTGAATGAATGCCAGGAAGTCGTCGGTCCCCAAATAGCCGCCCGTCGTGGCGGCGATTGAAAACCGGTCCAGGGCCACGAGTCCCGCGCGCACATCATCGGCCCCGCCGGCCGGAGTGGTGGGTCGCGGGGCAGGCGCCACCGCCGCACCCGGAGCCTCGCCCGTGCCAAAGGCCATCGCGGCGAACACGTCCGCATGCTGCGCGCGCACCTGGGTTCCCGACGCCACCACCGGCAGTGACCAGGTCGACGCCACCGTGCTCGGCGCGTAGCACATCTTGTCGTCGCACGCCTGATATCGCAGGCGCACCGGCACGGTCACGGTCCCGGCCGCCACCCCCGGCGCCACCTCGACCACCACGCCGATGACGAAGCGCTGATCGAACACCAGCAGCGGCTCGGGCAGGCCCGCCTGCACAAAATCGACGGCCTTCGGAAACACCACTTCCGTGACCTGCACGCCGTCAGGGGCCTCGACGGTCAGTTCCGTGGGAATCAGCGAGACATCGCGGGGACGGTTCGACTGGACATGGAAGCCGTCGGGGAGAGCCACCTGCAGCGCCAGGCGTGCAGACGTGCCCGCGGCCACCCGGTCACTGGCCACAAGGGGCGTGACCTCTGCCGGAATGCGGCGCAGCTGCGCAGACGCGTCGCTCGCGCAGAGCAGCCCCAGCAGCCCAAACAGAACCCGTCGCAGCACTCCCGTTGTCAGGTGAAGACCCATGGCCTCCTCATCCTACAGGTAACCCGGGCCGCCGTTCAGCCCCGATTCTGTCCCCCACATCTGACAGCCCCTCCTGCGACAGGACACCACACCGGTCGGCGTATCCTCATCCGAGGACATTTCCCCCGGGCATAGTTGTTGCTGCACGTCTGGGGCAGGGCACACGAACACATCATGGGCATAAACAGACTGGTATTTGCGGCACTCTGCGTCGGGTGCCTCCTGGCAGCCGGAGTGGGCGGGTTTCTGGCAGTCCGGCTGGCACAACCGACGACCACCACCGTCACCGCCGACACGCCGGCTCCGGGTGCCAGCCCCGCACCGGTGAGCGCGTCCCCGGCACCTGCCCCGCCTGCCGCCGAGAACCCGTCGGGCACCACCACGCCCGCGGCGTCCCCTGCGCCACCCGCAACCCGACCCTCATCGAAGACGCAGGGCGTCCCGTCTCAGACCGCCACCAGCAACGCTGCCCGAACCGAGACGCCCAGGGACGAGGCTCCTGTGCACGTGGCCACCCGCGCGGCCTCCGCACCGGCGGTTCGTGTCGCGTCCCGGACGCCCGTCCGGTCATCCCGCGACCCTCTGCCGCCGTCTGGCACGGTGTCGCCCTCGACGTCGGCACCCGCGTCGCCGGCCCCCGCCCCGTCCGTCCCTGTCCAGCCCGTCCTCCAGAACAGCGGGACGATGTGGGAGTCCCGTCAGCCGGTGGAGGCAGAGGTGCCGTTGGTGACGGACACGATGCCGGAACCGCCTCCGGCGCCTGAGTTCATCAGCCTGGCCGTCCCCCGCGACGCCGTGCTCGGCCTGCAAATTGAACGCACCGTCACCAGCGACAGCGCACGCACCGAAGACCGCGTCACCGCCCGGGTCACCCGCGATGTCCGTGTCGGCAACCGCATCGCCATCCCGGCCGGCGCACTCGTCGTGGGTTCGGTGCTCGATGTGGACCGCGGAGGTCGCGTCCGTGGCCGCGCGCGGCTCTCGATCCGGTTCCACACCCTCAGGCTCAGTGACGGCTCTGACATTGCGCTCCGCACCGACCCGGTCATCCGCGAGGGGCAGTCGGCGACGGGCGAGTCCGCAGCCAAGGTGGGGGGAGCCGCCATCGGCGGGGCCATCCTCGGCGCCATTCTCGGTGGCCAGCGTGGGGCTGCGGTCGGCGCGGGCATTGGCGCCGCCGGAGGCACGGCGGCCGCGATGACGACCGCACCCGATCCGGCGCGCCTCAGCGCCGGCACCACCATCACACTGCGGATGCAGGAACAAGTCCTCGTCTCCGTGCCGCGCAACTGAATCTCCTCCCGTTCGTCCTCCTCCCTTGGGCCACGCTGCGTCGGCGTGGCCCGTTTTTTCACTCGCGATAGAATCCCCCCGGAGGCAGCAGCATGCGCAACATCGGGATCGCCGCGACGCTCGTCGTCGTGGCCATGAGTGCAGGAGTGGGAGCACAGATGCAGAAACAGCAGCGGGCAGGCGTCACCAACTTCACCAAGGTCGACGCCGTCGTCGCGTGCGGCGGCGCCACGGACACCGCCGCCCTCGAGGGACTCAAGGCCGACGGCTTCAAGTCGGTCGTCAACCTGCGCGTGGCCACAGAGCCCGGCGCCAATGTTGAGGAAGGCAAGGCGAAGGCCCAGGCCCTCGGCCTGAACTACTTCCACCTGCCGATTGCCGGCAACGCCCCCGACCCGGCCATGGTCGACCAGTTTCTCGGCGTCGTAGCGAACAAGGCCAACCAGCCCGTCTTCGTGCACTGTGCCTCGGCAAACCGCGTTGGCGCCGTGTGGCTCGTCAAGCGCGTCATGCAGGACGGCTGGGACGTCGCCCGTGCCACCGAGGAAGCCAAGGCCATCGGCCTGACCGCGCCGGGGCTCGAGAAGTTCGCGCTCGACTACATCGCCTCGCACAAGAAGTAGGCAGGCCGTCCGACCCGGGGCCGGTGCGTTGACAGCGCACTGGCCCTCGGCCATACTGGCCTCTCGTGCGCGCGGCGATTTTCCCGCTGACTTGATGGGCCGCGCTCGACGGAACCAATCCGTCGATTTCACTATCTAAGTCGCGCACGCCCGCGACTGATTGTCGGCGGGCGTTTTGTTTTCCGTAGAAGGGTGCTCGATGTCGCAGTTCACGTTTTCGTCCGAGTCGGTGTCCGAAGGCCATCCCGACAAGGTGTGTGACTACATCTCCGACTCTGTGCTCGATGCCTGCTTTGCCGCAGACCCGCACAGCCGCGTCGCCTGCGAAACGCTCGTCAAGAGCGACCACGTCGTCCTGGCCGGTGAAATCACCACCAACGCCGCGCTCGACTTCGACGCCATCGTCCGCCAGGCCGTGAAGGAGATTGGCTACACCGATCCCTCCGAGCCGTTCTGCGATACCACGCTCAAGCTGGTGTCGCTCATCACCGCACAGTCGAACGAAATCAGCCAGGGCGTCACCGCCGCCACCAGCCAGAGCGGCGATCAGGGCGCCGGCGACCAGGGCATCATGTTTGGCTACGCCACCAGCGAGTCGGACGAAATGATGCCCCTGCCCATCCTGCTGGCGCACAAGCTCACCTACGGACTCGCGCAGGACCGCAAGGCCGGGAAGGTCGACTTCCTCAGGCCCGACAGCAAGTCGCAGGTCTCGGTGGTCTACGAGAACAACGAGCCCAAGTACGTCTCGGCCGTCGTGGTCTCGACCCAGCACACCCCGGCCGCCGACCAGGCCCGCATCACCGAGTATGTGCGCGAGGAGCTCGGTCCCCGCGTCCTTGGTGCGTGGTGGAACGCCGCCGCCCCGCTCTACGTGAATCCCACGGGCAGCTTCATCCACGGCGGTCCGTCCGCCGACGCCGGCGTCACCGGCCGGAAGATCATCGTCGACAGCTACGGCGGCTGGGGCCGTCACGGCGGCGGCGCGTTCAGCGGCAAGGACCCGTCAAAGGTTGACCGCAGCAGTGCCTACTTCTGCCGGTATGTCGCCAAGCACATCATCGCCGCCGGCCTCGCCAAGCGCGCCGAACTGCAGGTGGCCTACGCCATCGGGATGGCACAGCCGGTGTCGGTCAAGGTCGACACCTTCGGCACCGGCGACGAACGCGCCGCCGAAGAGTTCGTGAAGGCCCAGTTCGACTTCCGCCCGCGCGCGATCGTCGAGCGCCTCAACATGCTGCGGCCCCTCTACCGGCAGACCACCAACTACGGCCACTTCGGCCGCCCCGGCCTGCCCTGGGAAGACGTCACGCGCTGAGACCGCGTCATGCCACAGACTCCGGCAGCTCACCTGCGCACACTCACCCTGGGCGCGGCGTGTGCCGCCGTAGTCTGCCTGTCGGCCGCGTTGCCCGCACAGGCCCCTCCCGTCCCCTCTATCGACGCCTTGATTACACTGGAACGCGTCGGCAGCCCGGCCCTCTCGGGGGACGGCCAGCGCGTCGCCTTCACCGTCAGGCGCACCAACTGGAACGACAACGCCTACGACACCGACATCTGGCTCGCCGGGTCGACCGCCACAGACGCCCGGCCGCTCACGCGGGGCCCCAAATCGAGCCTGCAGCCCCAGTGGGCTCCCGACCATCGCACACTCGGCTTCATCTCGGACCGTGACGGCACGCGCCAGATCTATCGCCTCGACGTCACCGGAGGAGAGGCGGAACGGCTCACCTCAGTCAAGGAGGGCGTCACGGCCTTTGCGTGGGCGCCGGACGGTCGCCGCATCGCATACACCACCCCTGGTGCAGTCAGCGAGGCCCTGAAGGCGCGTGAAGAGCGCTGGGGTGACGTCACCCTTGAAGACGAGGACCGCCGCTACGGGCATCTGCACCTGCTCGACCCCGACACGCGCGCATCCCGGGCACTCACCTCGGGCACCTTCGTCGTCGGGGCCTTCGACTGGTCCCCCGATAGCTCACGCATCGCCTTCGACCATCGCATCAGTAGCGATGCCGGTGACGGCGGCTCGGCCGACATCTCCCTGGTCGAGGTGGCGTCCGGCACGCGCCGACCGCTCGTCACGCAGGACGGACCGGACACCAATCCCCGCTGGTCACCCGATGGCCAGCAGGTGGCGTTCCAGACCGCCATGGCCAAGCCGTTCTACTTTTTCCAGAACGGCGAACTGGCCACCGTCGCCATCGGTTCGGGCACCATCACGCGACTGACGCCCTCGTTCGACGAGGATCCGTCACTCATTGCCTGGACCCCGGCGGGCATTCTCTTCAGCGCCTCGCAGCGCACCGAAACCGGGCTGTTCCTCGTCGACCCAGCGTCGCGCACCACCAGGCGGGTGCCGGCGCCAGATGGCCTCATTGCCACCCAGTTTTCGGCATCACGGGACGGCGCGCGCGTGGCCTATGTGGGCGCGTCGCCCACCGAGTTTCCTGACGTCTACCGGGCGCAGACCTCTTCGCTGACCGGCGCCGGGCGGCTGAGCGACACGCGACGTCAGATTGCCGACTGGCCCGCCCATCGCCGCGAAGTCATCCGATGGAAGAGTCAGGACGGTACCGAGATTGAGGGCGTGCTGCACGTCCCGGCTACGGCTGCGCCTGGCACCCGACATCCCCTGCTGGTTGTCATTCACGGAGGACCCACGGGCGTGTCCCGTCCGCAACCCTATGCCAGCACCAGTTTCTATCCCATCGACGGCTTCCTGGCACGCGGCGCCCTAGTGCTCGAACCCAACTACAGGGGCAGCGCGGGCTACGGCGAGGCCTTCCGGTCACTGAATGTCCGGAACCTCGGGATCGGCGATGCCTGGGATGTGCTGTCCGGCATTGATGCGCTGGTGGGGCAGGGCCGCGTCGACCCGGCCCGCGTCGGCAGCATGGGCTGGAGCCAGGGCGGGTACATCTCGGCGTTCCTCACCACGCGCCATGCCGACCGGTTCAGGGCCATCTCGGTCGGGGCCGGCATTTCCGATTGGATGACGTACTACGTCAACACCGACATCCATCCGTTCACGCGGCAGTACCTGAAGGCCACGCCCTGGGACGATCCGAAGATCTACGCCGACACCTCGCCGATGACCTATATCCGGCAGGCGCGCACCCCTACCCTCATCCAGCACGGCGATCAGGATGCGCGCGTGCCCGTGCCGAATGCCTTCCAGTTGTACCAGGGGCTGCGCGATCAGAACGTGCCGGTGCGCCTGGCCCTCTTCAGGGGATTTGGCCACGGACTCACGAAGCCCAGGGCCAATCGTGCCGCCATGGAACAGAACTGGTCGTTTTTCGGCACGCACATCTGGGGCGACACGCCGACTCAGTAACCGGCCTCGTCTCCGGCAGTCGCTAGTATTCGCTGAAGATGCGCTGCACCTCGCGGGCATCCTTTGTCCGGGTCAGCGCCAGCATCAGCAGGATGCGCGCCTTCTGCGGCAGCAGGTGCTGCACGCTGACGATGGGTGGCAGCGGCGCCTGTCCCTGCGCTCCTCCGCCCTGGCCACCGCCTCCGGATCCACCCGGCACGTGCTCGCCGCTCGGGAACACCTGCGCCATCACCACGCCTCGCTTGCGCACCTCGAGGAACGCGTCACGCTCGCTGGGCGAGAAACCCGTGCTGGTCACGACCAC
This sequence comes from Vicinamibacterales bacterium, assembly GCA_044238535.1. Taxonomy (GTDB): domain Bacteria; phylum Acidobacteriota; class Vicinamibacteria; order Vicinamibacterales; family UBA2999; genus VFZN01. The sequence goes on along the minus strand of JBIIDF010000051.1, from coordinate 5,203 downwards.
ACCGACCGTGTCGGCCCCGAGCCTCGGCCCTGCGCCACCCGGATACGAATAGACCAGTTCCACCGTGGGCAGGGTCATGATGCGCGTCACGTCGAACTCGGTCTCGGCACCGTGCCGGCGCACCGGACGGAAGAAAAACTCGGGACCGCCGCCTCCCACCACACCGAGCATGCCCATTTCACCGCCGCTGAATCCCCCGGTGCGCGGATAGATCTTCCGCGACTCGCGCGCCGACAGGATGCGGTCATCCATCACGACCATCACGCCCATGCCGCGTGCGTCGTTCGCACCGGCGGTCCGTACGGCCGACAGGAGGTTGATTGGGCCGTCGGGGCTGATGCCCGTGGCCGGCCGCTGCGACCCGACAATGACGACGGGTTTGTCTGACTTGATCGTGAGATACAGGAAAAAGGCCGTCTCTTCCAGACGGTCGGTGCCATGCGTCACCACGACGCCGTCGAGATCGGGCCGGGCCAGCGCCTCGTTGATGCGCCGCGACAGGGCGAGCCACTGCGCCGGCATGATCTCGGTGCTGGCCACATTCGAGAACTGCTCGGTCTCGATGCGCGCGAACTTGGTCAATTCGGGCACGCTCTGCACGATATCGGCCACGCTGCGCGTGCCCGCCCGATAGGCACCGAGCGTGCCGGGCGCATCCTGCACCCCGGCGATGGTGCCGCCGGTCGCAATGACCCGGACAAGCGGCAGGGATGTGGACGATTGAGCGCCGGCCGACGCCGACAGCCCGAGGACAAACAGCACCATCCAGACAGCACGCATGGCGCGCATCCTACCGTACTGGCCGGCCCGCTGGCCCTGCGTCAGGGCGCGAGAAACGCGCGGATGGCCTCGTTGATGAAGGCGGCGTCGGGCGGATGGCTGCCCCCGCCGGCCGCATGTCCCCAGAGCGACGGAATCGGCGTGAAGGTTGACCGCACGAGGAACTGCTGTTCGTAGCGTGCGTCGCCGATCGGAAAGTAGAGATCGGTCTCGCACGGCATGTACAGCACCCGCGCCCGAATCGAGCGCAGCGCCCGCTCGTGGTCGCCGCCAAAGCCCGGTGTGTCGCCCACGTTGTGCGCCTGCCACGTGCGCGCATGCAGGATGAGGTTGTTGGGATCGCGCAGCCGGTCCCGCTCGGCACGCGTGGCAATCACCTGCTCAACCGTCTGCTGCTGTGGCTTGTAGAGCTCGCGCCGCCACCACTCCTGCGACCACACCCACGAGGCCCAATGCGACGACCACGCACGCATGCCCGCTACCGGCGGCGTGCGATAGCGGCCGCGCTCGAATGCCGGGTCGGCGGTCAGCGCGTCGATGGCACTCTGCAGCCGCGCGATGCCGTGCGGATAAGTTTTCGCCGTGCCGCACCACGGGATGATGGCCTCCATCATGTCGGGGTGTGAGACGGCCCACTGGAACGCCTGCTCGGCACCCATCGAGAAGCCCGCCACGGCCTTCAGCCGCGTCACGCCCAGGTGCTGCAGCACGCGACGCGAGGCTTCCACGTTGTCGCGGATGGCAATGGCGGGAAAATCGGGGCCGTCCTGCGGCGCTGCCGTGTTACCGGGCGACGAGGAGAATCCGTTGCCGAACATCTCGGTCAGCACGATGAAATACCGCGACGGGTCGAGAGCCTTGCCCGGCCCCACGAGAAAATCATAGCCGTGATAATCGGCGCCGTAATACGACGGCACCAGAATCACGTTGTCTTTCGCAGCGTTGAGCGTGCCGAATGTCGCATACGCCACGCGCGCCTCGCGCAGCACCGTGCCGCTCTCAAGCCGGAAATCGCCAAGCGACAGCCAGCGGCGGTTGGGATCGGCGGCAGGCGCAGGTGCCTGCGCAGACAGCAGCGCGCCGGCCGAGGCCAGCGCGAGGGCGGCTATCCAGTGGGTCGGCATGCGGCCGATTCTAGCGCGGGGCCGAGGTCAGTCCTGCACGGAATCGCGGTGGCCGGATGGCATCACGCGGCCGCCCTCGAGCAGGCACACCTCGTCGGCCAGCAGGGCCAGCTCTTCGGCGTCGTGGCTCACGTAGACCATCGGCACGTTCCACTGGTCACGCAGCGCGCGCAGGTAGGGAAGGATGGTGCGCTTGCGGGCTTTGTCGACGCCACTCAGCGGTTCGTCGAGCAGCAGCAGCCGCGGATGTGCCATCAGCGCCCGCGCCAGCGCCACGCGCTGGCGCTCGCCGCCCGAGAGCTGCGTCACAGGCCGCGGCAACAGCAACATGATGTCGAGCGCCTGGGCCACCGAGGCCAGCGTCGGCCGCGAAGACAGGCGGGGCGCTTCGCCCTCGACGGCCGCCAACGGCTCAGGGTGGTCGTGCACGTCGGGCCCGCCAGACGCCGCGAGCGCCCGTGTCCGTCCCAGTGCGCCACCCGCTCCATACAGCACGTTCCCCTGCACGGTCATGTGGGGGAACAGGGCCCCGTCCTGCGGCACATAACCAACCCGCCGCAGGTGGGCCGGCACGTCAATCCGGCGCATCGTGTCGAACACGACGATGCCGCCAACCTCGATGCGTCCGCGCGAAGGACGCCGCAGCCCGGCCAGCATCTCCAGCAGCGTCGTCTTGCCGCTGCCCGAGGGCCCGGCCAGGCCGAGTACGCGTGCATCACTCGACAGGGCGACCTCCAGGGTGAAGGCGCCCTGCGTGAGCTGCACCTCGCAGGCAAGCACGCTCACGATCGCCCTCCGCGGCGCTGCAGCAACTGGGCCGCCAGCACCGACAGGCCCGCGAGTGCAAGCGACATCCACAGGAGCGTGCGCGCCTCATCGTCGCGGCCCGACTCGATGAAGGTGAACATCGCCACGGCCAGCGTCTGCGTCTGCCCGGGAATGCCGCCGGCGACCACGATGGTGGCACCAAACTCGCCGAGTGCCCGGGCAAAGCCCAGCAGCGCGGCCACCACCACGCTGCGACGCGCCAGCGGCAGCGTCACCGTCAGCCACACGCGCCAGGGGGAGGCTCCCAGCGTGGCCGCGACCTGTTCGTAGCGCCGGTCAATCTGCTCGAAGCCCGTGCGCAGGGTCAGCACCAGCAGGGGCAGGCTCATCACCACCATCGCCAGCACCACGGCCTTCCAGGTGAAGACCACCTCGATGCCGAGGGCATCGAGCAGCCGCCCGACCACGGCATCGGCGCCCAGCATCTGCAGCAGCAGATAGCCGGTCGCCACGGGAGGGAGCACCAGGGGCAGGGCCACCAGCGTTTCCACCAGGGGCTTTCCGGGAAAGTGGTGCCGGGCCAGCAGCCACGCCACGCTCAGTGCCAGCGGCAGGGCCACGACGGTCGCCACCAGCCCCATCAGCGCGGTGAAGAGCGCCGTCGACCACAGCGGCACGTCCATGGGCTAGTCGGCCCTCACGCCAAATCCCGCCGCCTCGAAGATCGCCCGCACCTCGGGTGACTGCAGGAATGCCACGAAGCGCGTCGCCTCGGCCTGCCGGGGCGTGCGCAGCACCCCGACCGGATACACGATGCCGGGCGTCTCGGCCGCGGGCACGTCATAGGCCACCCGCACGTCGGTGCTCGTCCGCGCGTCGGTCGCAAAGACGATTCCCGCGTCAGCCCGACCCGCCGCCACGGCCGCCAGGGCCGCCTGCGCCGTAAGGGCCGGGACCACCTTCGGCAGCACACCCTGCCACACGCCCTGCGCCTCGAGCCACTGCCGCGCATACACGCCGGCGGGCACGCTGTCGGGCTGTCCGATGGCCACGCGCCGCACCCGTGGCAGCGTGAGGTCGGCCGGCTTCAACCGTGTCTGCGCCGCGCGTGCCGGCACAATCACCACCAGCCGGTTGGTCAGCAGCACCCGCACCGACCCTTCCACCAGCCGGCCCGAGGCCGCTGCCACGCGCATCTGCGATGCGTCGGCGCTGAAGAACACGTCGACCATCGCACCCTGCACAATCTGGCGCGCCAGCACATTTGACCCGCCCGCGTTGAGGGCGACCTCGCCGCCGCCCCGCGCGCGCCACGCCGACACGACGCGACCCATGACATCGGCAAGACTCGACGCCACACTCACCGTGAGCCGCGGCGGTGCCGTCTGTGCCGCAAGCGGGGTCGTCATCCCCATAAGGGCCAGCATCAGCAGCGCAGGCCGCAGGGGCCTGTTCATTCGCGTGGTCATGGCGCGCTCCGATTCTACGTCGGCACAGGTCACGCACTGGTCAGGTCGTGCCGCCATCGGGGGCCGGCCTGTGCGAAGATCGGCCGTCCGCGATATCTGCCCACGGGAGCTCGACGCCGATGACACGCCTGCTTGTGCTGCTGCTGATTACCTTCTCGCTCGCGCCGGTGGCGGCGCAGGCCCCACGCCCCCCAGGGGCACCGCGTCCGCCGATGACCGCCACAGCGGCCGCACCGGCCCGCGCGACCGATCCCCTCGACCTCGCCACCATCGGCCGCATCCGCACCGAGGCCATTCAGCGCTCGCAGGCCATGGACCACGTCTGGTGGCTGTCAGAGGTCTACGGTCCGCGCGCCACGGCGACACCGGCCTTCGAGCAGGCCTCGCAGTGGGCCATGAAGCAGTTCACCGCCTGGGGCCTGACCAATGTCCATCAGGAGCGCTTCCTGTTCGGCCAGGGCTGGACCATCGAGCGATTTTCTGCCCACCTGCTGACGCCGCAGACGCAGGCCCTCATCGGGCAGCCGCGCTGGTATTCGCCGTCGACCAATGGGCCGGTCACCTCCGACGTGGTCTACCTGAAGGCCACGAATGAAGCCGAGCTGGCGCCCTACCGCGGACAGCTGCGCGGCAAGATCGTGGTCATGCAGCCGGTGCGCGCCGTGCGCATGCTCGAAGGCCGCCTGATTCTCCGCATGGGCGACGCCGAATGGGCCGAGGCCATGCAGACGCCGCTGTCCTCACCCGCGCCGCCATCCGCACGCGTCCTCGAACAGATGCGGGCCTTCCAGGCGTTTGCCACACAGGTGCAGCGCTTCCTCGTCGCCGAGGGTGCCGCCGTACTGCTCGAACGCGGCAGCGACAGCGACGAAACACCAGGGGGCAGCGACCTGTCGTGGATGCAGCAGCGCGTCGATGGCGGCACCATCTTCCCCGGCAACGGCGGCAGCCGCGATCCGAAGGCCGTGGTGCCGATTCCTTCGGCCACACTCGCCGTCGAGCACTACAACCGCATCATCCGCCTCATCGATCGCGGCCAGCCCGTGCGGCTCGAAGTGAACA
>JBIIDF010000050.1:0-13394 GCA_044238535.1 Vicinamibacterales bacterium | reverse complement strand
ACGGCCAGACTTCCAGACTTGATGAGATCACGACGCTTCACGGCAATGCCTCCGCCCGAGATGATACGCGAAAGCCGGCGCGCGTGGCGCGTCCGCCGCGTGTCTTTGTGTGTCACGCCGGATGGTGCCCGCGATGCACCGGCGGTGCAGGAATGACAGGGGACTGGGGGGGAAACGTGGAGCGGGAGACGGGGATCGAACCCGCGACCAACAGCTTGGGAAGCTGTGACTCTACCACTGAGTTACTCCCGCTCGTGGTCGAACCTGCCTCAAGTGTAACAGAAGGTCCGGGTTGCTGTTCAACTGCCCCGTGCCTGGACCGCGACGGGCCCCTGCCGTGAGACCCCGGCCGCGGCCCTGTGTGGCGGCGGAACCGGGTGGCCTGTCGCGGGCCACCCGGGAGACCGCAGGGCGTCAGCCCCGAATGATGGCCAGCACGTCGTCGCGCCGCCGTTCCATCATCTCGGGCGTGTCGGCTTCGAGGTTGAGGCGCAGCAGCGGCTCGGTATTCGACGCCCGTACATTGAAGTGCCAGTCGGCAAACTCGACCGACAGCCCGTCGAGTTCGTAGGTGTGTCCGTGGCCGTATTCCCGCTTGAGCAGGGCCAGTTTGGCGGGCACCTCGGTCATGCTCGCCACGCGGGTGTTGATCTCGCCGGAAATGAAATAGCGTTCGCGGAGCGGCTTCAGCAGGTCGCGGAGCGACAGGCCCTTCTTCGACATCAGTTCGAGAATGAGCAGGGCCGGAATGAATCCGTTGTCGGCGTAGAAGTTGTCGCGGAAGTAGTAGTGTCCGGTGACTTCGCCCCCGAAAATTGCGTCGCGCTCGCGCATCGTCCGCTTGATGAACGCGTGGCCCACGCGGTTCATGACGGCGGTGCCGCCGTAGCGGGCCACGGTGTCTTTCACCGCGTAGCTGGCGCGCACGTCGTAGATGATGGTCGAGCCCGGGTGCTTCATCAGGAACGACTCGGCCAGCAGGGCGGTGATGAAGTCGCCGGCGATGAACTCCCCCGTGCCGTCGAGGAAGAAGCAGCGGTCAGCATCACCGTCCCACGCAATGCCCGCATCGGCCTTGCGGGCGATGACGGCCTCGGTAATGTCGCGGCGGTTCTCCTCGAGCAGGGGATTCGCCTCGTGGTTCGGGAATGTGCCGTCGACGTCGAAACACAGGCGCGTCGTGCGGCACGGCAGGCCGTCGAACAGCAGGGGAGCGACCATGCCGGCGATCCCGCTGCCCGCATCGAGCACCACATCGAAGGGGCGGATGACCGCCGGGTCGATGAAGCTCAGGACGTGCGTGCGGTAGCGGTCGAGGATGGTGCGCGATTCGACCGTTCCCGGCTGCGCCGGTGGCGGGGGAATCGTGCCGGCGAAGATCATCTCCTTCATTTCCCGGATGCCCGACTCTCCGCTCAGGGGAAATGCTTCCTTTCGCACCATCTTGCAGCCGTTGTACTCGCCGGGATTGTGCGACGCGGTGATTTGGGCGCCGCCATCGAGGCCATCAGCGGCCACGGCGAAATACATGAGGTCGGTGCCCATCATGCCGTAGTCGATGATGTGTCCGCCCTGGAGGCGGGCGCCCTCGATGAACGCCGCGGCCAGCTCGGGCGAGGAGGTGCGCATGTCGCGCGAGACGGCATAGCGGCCCGGGCCGAGAAACGCCACGAAGGCCCGGCCCAGTTCATGGAACAGGGGAGCGGTCACCTCGGTGGGATAAATACCGCGGACGTCGTACGCCTTGAATACGGAAGAATCGAACACGTGCGTCTCCATCAGGCCTGCGTGTAATCGGTCAGGGACGTCTTGTCGCCCAGCATGACGGTCGGTCCGAGATTCGCAAACCGTCCCACATGACAGCCCCGGCCAATGAGGCTGCGGTCGACCGTGGCACCTTCGCCGACGCGGGTATTCGGCCAGAGGATGGCGCCAGTGACACGTGCGCCCTCCTCGACCACGCATCCGCGCCCGATCACGGCGTAGGGCCCGACCGTGGCGCCCGGCTTGATATGCGCGCCGGCGTCGACGAAGCAGGGGCCCTCGAGCATCGCTCCGGCATCGACGCGGGCCTCGGGAGAGACGATGGGACCTGTGCGATCGGCCGTGGCGAACAACCCGCCGGCAAACTTGCCGTCGAACATGTCGCGGTGCACCTGCAGGTATTTCTCCGGGGTGCCGATGTCGATCCAGTAGCCGCGGTGGATGTGGGCGGCGAACGGTTCCTCGCGTTCGACGAGCGAGGGAAAGTAGGCCCGCTCGACCGAGTAGTTGACGCCCTTGGGAATGCGGTCGAACGTCTCGGGTTCCAGCACGTAGATCCCGGCGTTGATCGTGTTGCAGGTGATCTCGTGGGCGGCCGGCTTTTCGAGGAAGCGTGTGACATGACCGTCGGCAGACGTTTCGACCAGTCCGTAGGCGGTCGGGTTGTCGACCGGTGTCAGCACGATGGTGGCTCTGGCCCGCGACTCGCGATGGCGCGCCACGAGGGCCGGCAGGTCGACGTCAGTCATCACATCGCCATTGAACACGACGATAGTGTCGGTGATGCCGTCGGCCGCGTAGCGGATGGCACCGCCGGTGCCGAGCGGCGATGGCTCGACGACGTAGCGGAGTCGCACCCCGGTGCCTTCACCGGCCCCGAACACTTCTTCAATGCGGCGAGGCTGATAGTTGAGGCTGAGTATCACCTCATCAATTTCGGGAATCTGGTGGAGCCGTTCGATCTGGTAGTGCAGGAACGCGCGATCGAAGATGGGCACCACGGGTTTCGGCGTATTGAGCGTCAGAGGGCGCAGTCGCGTGCCCTTGCCGCCGGCGAGAAGAATAGCCTTCATGACAACCTTTCATGTTACATGAGGGCAGGGCTAAGATACGGGCGGCCCATGAATCTTCCGAATCTGCTGTCGGTGGCCCGCATCATCCTGGTGCCCCTGCTGGTCTCGGTGATGCTGACCAAGTTCGAGGGGCGGCTCGTGCTGGGCCTGCCGGTCGAACTCGTGGCGGCGGCCATCTTCGGGCTGGCGGCCATCACCGACTGGCTGGACGGCTACCTGGCGCGCCGGCGCCAGCAGATCACTGCGCTCGGGCAGATGCTCGACCCGCTAGCCGACAAACTGCTGATTTCCGCGACGCTGATTTCGCTGGTCCAGCTCAACATGGTGGCGGCGTGGATGGTGGCCGTCATCATCGGGCGCGAGTTCATCGTGACGGGGCTGCGGCATCGCGCGTTCGCCCGGGGCACGCCCATGCCCGCCTCGCGGTCGGGCAAGGTCAAGATGACTTCGCAGATTGTGGCGATTCTTCTGCTGCTGCTGGGCGGCGAGCGCGTGCCGGCGCTGGTGTGGCTGGGTCGCGCGGCCATGTGGGTCGTGATGGGCACGGCCCTCTACTCGGCATTCTTCTACTACCGCGAATTCCTGAGGCTCACGCCGTCGGGCGACCGAGCGACGTCGACACGCGACGAACGCGGGTGAGCGCAGGGATCCTACCCGCCACCCGCGGTAGGGCTCTCAGCGCCCCGGAGGCGGAACGGCCGCGGCCGCGGCCAGCGTGGTCTTGAGCTCGCCGACGCGTTTCTGGGTCTCGACCAGGTACGGGCTCTGCTCGAACTCTGACAGCAGCCGCTCGAAGTAGGGCAGCGCCTCGGCCTTCTTGTCGGTGGCGTAGAGCGACTCGGCGAGGTGGTAATACACCGCATCCCGATGGGTGAACTTCGGGTCCTTCTCGAGCACTTCCTTGAAGCGGTCGATGGCGCCGGGATACCAGCGCGAGCGGAAGTAGAAGTAGCCGACCTTGTAGCTCGATTCGCTCAGGCGGTCGCGGGTCTCGCGCTCGAGGGCGCGGGCCTGGGGCATGAGCGCGCTGTTCGGATAGCGTTGCAGGAACACTTCAATTTCCTTGATGGCATCGCGCGTGGCGCTCTGGTCGCGTTCCGGGGCGAGCATCTGCCCGGTGAACGACTTGGCGAGCTGCAGCTGCGCGTAGTCGGCCCTGGGGTGAGTGGGATAGAACGTCTGGAACTCACGGAACTCGTTGGCGGCCAGCAGCAGGTTCTCGGCACCGCGCTGGGAGAGGTAGGTGTCCCCGAGGGCCAGCTTGGCGTCGGGACGGAACGGGCTCTGCGGATAGTTGTCGACGATGTTGCGGAAGTATTCGCGGGCGTCGAGCCACTTGCGGTTCTTGTAGGCCGCCTGTCCGCGGTCGTACAGGAACTTGTCGGCATCCACTGTGCCTGGCGGCAGCACCGAGGGTTTCCGGCCGCAGGCCGCCACGGCCACCAGCAGCAGAAGAGTCAGAACCAGCAGTCGACGAGTCATCGGTGTGTCGTTTCCATCCAGGCCCACATCGCGCGCAGGCCCTCCTCAAGCGTGACCGACGGGGCGAAGCCCAGATCGGCACGGGCGCGGCTGGTGTCGGCGTACGTGTCGCGCATGTCGCCCTTCTGCACGGGCTGCTCGTCGATGACCACCGGGCGTCCGGTGACCCGGCCGAGCATGGAGAAGACGTCGCGCACGGACACCCTCGACCCGCCGCCCACATTGTAGACCTGACCCGGGACCCCGCGCACGCACGCGGCGTGGGTCGCGGCGGCGGCGTCGGCGACGTACGTGAAGTCGCGCGTCTGCAGCCCATCGCCGTACATCGTGAGGGGCTGGCCGGCCCGGAGGGCGGTCATGAACCGATGGAAGCCCATGTCGGGGCGCTGCCGCGGACCGTAGACGGTGAAATACCGCACCGACACGGTGGGCACCCCATGATTTACAAAGTAGAGGTAGCAGAGTTGCTCGGCCGCCAGCTTCGTCACGCCGTACGGCGACACCGGATGCAGCGGGACCTCCTCGCGCATCGGCAGCGTCACATCGTCCCCGTAGACGGATGAGCTCGACGCGTAGAAGAACCGGTGAATCGGCAGCCCGACGCAGGCCTCGAGCAGCCGCTGTGTGGCGTCGACATTCAGCGTGGTGTAGACCTGGAAATCACGGCCCCAGCTCTTCCTGACGCCCGCCTGTGCGGCCAGATGGAACACGTGGGTGACGCCGTCGAGCAGTGTCGGCAGGTCGGCGTCGGCAATGCTCGACTCGACGAGGCGATAGCGGCGATGTGTCCGCAGGGCGGCCACGTTCGCCTCCTTCAGGGCCCGCGGGTAATAGTCGGTGAAGCAGTCCAGGGCCACGACCTCGGCCCCGTCGGCCAGCAGGCGTTCGCTCAGATGCGACCCGATAAAGCCGGCCCCGCCGGTGATTAGCGCTTTCACGAGAGCAGCTCCCGAATGCGCGCAGGAATCCGAACGGGCCGGCCTGCGGCGGTGGTGGTGGCATGGTGGGTATAGCCGGTGGCCAGGCAGGCCGCGTCGGCGACACGCACGAGGGCATAGTCGAAGGCGAGCCGTGCCGGTGACAGCAGGCGTCCCGACGCGTGAATGTCGATGACGTCATCGTACCGGGCGCTGCGGGCGTAGTCGCAGTGCGCGGTGATGACTGGCAGGTAGACGCCGTCGGTCTCCATGCTGCGGTAGTTCCAGCCGTCACGGCGCAGCCATTCGGTACGGCCGACTTCGAACCACGACAGATAGTTGGCGTAGTAGACCACGCCCATCTGGTCGGTGTCGGCGTAGCGCACGCGCACCTGAGCGACGGGGGGCTGCTGCCGCAGGCGGTCGACCACGGATGCGTCGGTCATGGCGCCGCCGCCCTCAGGGCGGCAATCGCGGCTGCAGGGTGCCCGCCCCCGAAGACGGCCTGACCAGCGACGACGATGTGCGCGCCGGCCGACACCACCGCCTGAATGTTCGACGCGTCAACGCCGCCGTCCACTTCGATGGGGGCTCGGCTGCCGAGCCGGTTGAGCAGCGCCCGTGTGCGACGAATCTTGTCGAGCGTGGCGGGAATGAACGTCTGCCCGCCGAAGCCCGGGTTGACCGACATCAGGAGCACGTAGTCGACGTCCGCCGCCACTTCTTCAAGCACCGACACCGGGGTGGACGGGTTCAGCACCACACCGGCCTTGATGCCGAGCGCACGAATGGCTTCGAGGGTGCGATGCAGGTGGGGCAGCACCTCCACATGCACCGACAGCATGTCGGCGCCGGCATCTGCAAACGCCTTCAGATACGTGTCGGGATGCTGGACCATCAGGTGCACATCCAGCGGGCGTGTGGCCACGCGCTTCAGTGCCTTGACCACCGGGGGCCCGATCGTAATGTTGGGCACGAAGTGTCCATCCATCACGTCGACGTGAATGAGGTCGGCGCCGCCGGCTTCGGCGGCCGCGATGTCCCGGGCGAGATGCGCAAAATCGGCCGACAGAATCGAGGGCGCCAGTTGCCACGTCATCGGATGACCTCGAGCGTCACGGCATCACCCGGGCGCACCGGCGCACCGGCGGCGGGTGTGTGTCGGGCGATGAATCCAGACTCGGTGCGGGGCTCGCCAGACGTTGGCACCAGACTCACGCGCATGCCCGTGGTGCGCAGCAGGTCGGCGGCCGTCGCGCCGTCGACACCGGCGAGGTCCGGCATGACGAAGACCTGCCGATCGACGCCGCGATTCACCAGCAGGTGCACGTCGCGGCCGCCGCCTGACGCCGGGGGATCCTGCGCGATGACGATGTCGGCCTCGCTGGCGGTGGTGGCGAGCTCGGCAATGCGGGCGACCGCCAGGCCGTCCTCGGCCAGGCGGAGTTCGGCCACGCGCTGCGTCTGCCCGACCACCGACGGGACGCGCACGACGCGGGGCCCCGCCGAGACCCACACCCTGATGCGGCGCTGGCGTCGGGTCGTGGTGCCTGGGACCGGGTCCTGTTCGACCACATGGCCCTCGGGAACGCTGGCGTCAGGGCGTCGCGTGGCATCGACCACCAGGGGGAGCTCAACGGTAGTGGACTGCCGCGTCGCCTCGTCCAGTGACTGCCCGATAAACGTTGGTACCGCCACATCGCGGCTGCGTGTGATGATGCGGGCCGACAGGACGGCAAAGACGACAAACGTCGCCCCGAGGGCCGCTGACAGCAGCAGAAACCGGCTGACCTTCCACACCCACGAAGACGGCGACATGTCTGCGCGCAAAATGGTACTACAGGGCACGGGTCAGGACGGACCCGGCGAAGGCTTCCAGTTGGTCGTCCGGCGGGCTCGTCTGGTGCTGCGCCGTGCGTGTGAACTCGGGGTGCGTGGCCAGGAAAGCCTCGACCACCTGCTCGTTTTCGTCCGGTTCGCTGGAACAGGTGGCATACACAATCTGGCCGCCGCGTGCGACGAGCGGGGCCGCGCGGTCGAGCAGACTCGTCTGGACCCGCGAGAGCCTGGCGAGGTCCTCTGGGCGGATTTTCCATCGGATGTCGGGGTCGCGGCGCAGCGTGCCCAGACCAGAACACGGCGCATCGACCAGCACCAGATCGAACGCCCCGTGGGCGAACGGGAGCGGACCTTCGGGCGGCACCTGAACCAGCCGCACGCGCGACGCCTGGCAGCGCCGGACCGTGTCCCGCAGGACGCGCAGCCGGCGGGGACGCACATCGCAGGCAACCACGAGTCCGGTGGGCCCGACACGCGCGGCCAGCGTCATGGTCTTGCCGCCAGGTGCGGCACACAGGTCGAGTACGCGACCGCCCTCAGGCACGGTGCCCAGGTGGGCGAGCAGCTGTGAGGCTTCTTCCTGAATCAGACACAGACCGCCCTTCAGCGCGGATGAGTCGGTGAGGCCTGGCGTGGTCACCTGCAGACCGTCAGGGGCGCGGCGCGTCGGCTGAGTGGCAACCCCCTCCGCCGCGAGGGCGCTGGCGAGATGGTCACGCGTCCCCCGCGTCCGATTCGTGGCCACGGTCATCGAGGGGGGCAGGTTGTTGAAGGTCAACCAGGCGCGGGTGCGCTCCTCACCCAGTCGATCGAGCCATCGCGCGACGAGCCACTGCGGGTGCGAGTATTCCGTGGCCAGCCGTTCGGCAAGGTGCCCGTCGGGCCAGGAGAGCGGACGCGGCACGCGCGCCGTCGCGCGCAGCACCGCGTTGATGAAGCCGGCGGCACTGCTGACGTGACCGACCCTCGCGAGGCGGACGGCGTCGTTTACGACAGCCGATGCCGGGACACGCGCCAGATACAGCAGCTGGAAGGCACCCAGGCGCAGGACGCGTCTGACTTCGGGATCGAGGGTCTCGATCGGGCGTGCGCTGTGGCGCGCGAGCTGATAGTCGAGCGCCGCCCGCATGCGCACGGTCCCCGAGACCAGTTCGGTCAGCAGCGCCTGGTCGCGGCGATCGGTCAGCGGGGCACGGGCCCGGTGCAGGGCTGTGGGCAGGTCGGTGCCTTCGTCGATGGCGCGCAGCGCCTCGGCAGCCGCGAGCCGGGCGGGCGCGATCATGCCGACCCCAGCCGCGTGCCTGGCGGCAGGGGGTGTCCCGCGAGAAACGCCGACGTCTCGAGCACGCGGCCCCCCTCGCTCTGCAGCGCCAGTACCGCGAGGGTGCCGTCGCCGGTGGCGACCGAGAGACCCTCGTGGGGTGAGGCGGTCATGACGGTGCCGGGCGGCACGCCCGCGTGCGTGCCCGGTAGGACGCCGGAGGCGTGCAGAATCAGCCGGCCTCTGGGCCCCGAGGTGAAGGCGCGGGGCCACGGGGTGAGGCCGCGAATCTGGTTGTGAATCGCCTGTGCCGGGCGCGTCCAGTCGATGAGGCCGTCTTCCTTTCGGATACGCGGGGCATACGTGGCCGCTGTCTCGTCCTGGGCCAATTCGTCGACGGGACCGTCCGCCAGACGCGTCACGGTAGCGACGAGCAGCGCGGCCCCGGCCGTGGCGAGTCGAGGTTCAATGTCGGCGGTCGTGTCAGACGGGCCGATGGGCACCTCGACGGTCGCCAGCATGGCTCCGGCGTCGAGGGCCTGGACGACGCGCATGATCGTCACGCCCGTGACGGGGTCGCCGTGCATCACCGCGTGGTGCATGGGCGAGGCCCCCCGATATCGCGGCAGCAGCGAGGCGTGCACATTGATCAGCCCGAGCCGGGGCAGGGCCAGCAGCCACGACGGCAGCAGCCGTCCGTAGGCGGCGACGACGCCGAGGTCCCACTCGAGCGCTTCTAGCTGCCGGCGAATCTCGGGGTCGCGCAGGGTGTCGGGTTGCACCACCGGAATCGACGCGGCGTCGGCGCACTGCCGGACCGCGCCTGGGGTCAGTTTCTGGCCCCGGCCGCGCGGACGGTCGGGCTGCGTGACCACCAGCACAACCCGATGCGGCGAGGCGATGAGCGCCTGGAGCGTGGGTACGGCAAACGCCGGGGTACCGAAGAACACCACCCGCAGGGGACGGGTCATGCGCGCTCCCGCGCCTGACGGCGCTTCAGATCGCGGAGCAGCATCTGCCGCTGCACGCCGCGCAGCCGGTCGATGAAGAGGATGCCGTCGAGGTGATCGATTTCATGCTGCAGGGCACGCGCCAGGAGCCCATCGCCGGCGATTTCCACGGAGTGTCCCTTGAGTGTGCGTGCCCGGACGACGACCCGTGCGGGGCGGGCCACCGTCGCGCTGAGACCGGGTAGGCTCAGGCACGATTCCTCTTCGAGCTGCATGCCCTCGCGGCTGACCCATTCGGGATTGACCAGCACGAGCAGGTCGTCGGGGCGTTTCCCGACCGATAGGTCGAGGACGATGAGACGCAGAGATTCGCCCACCTGGGGGGCGGCGAGACCGATGCCCGGAGCGGCATGCATGGTGTCAATCATGTCCGTCACCAGGTCCGAGACCCCAGGGGTGTCGTCGGCGACCGGCCGTGCCTTCTCCCGGAGGGCAGGCGCGCCGTAGCGGAGAATCGGACGGATCATGCGGGACGGGACGTGCGCGCGGTCACGGCCGTGCGTGCGAGCTCGAGATGCTGGCGAATCTGCGACAGCGAATCGCCACCGAAGCGTTCGAGGACGGCGTCGGCCAGGACGAGGGCGACCATGGCTTCCGCAATCACGCCGGCAGCCGGCACGGCACACACGTCGCTGCGCTCGATGGCGGCCGGCGCATCTTCGAGCGTGGTGAGGTCGACCGAACGCAGTGGCTGCATCAGCGTGGCGATGGGCTTCATGAACGCCGTGACCCGCAGGTCCTCGCCGGTCGTGATGCCGCCTTCGAGGCCGCCTGAACGGTTGGTCGGACGGCTGAGATGTCGACCGTCGTCGGTGTGGGTCAGGACGATTTCGTCGTGCACCAGCGAGCCCGGACGCGCGGCGCCGTCGACGCCGTCGCCGATGGCCACGGCCTTGATGGCCGGAATGGACATGACCGCCTGTGCCAGTCGACCATCGAGCTTGCGGTCCCACTGCACGTGACTGCCGAGGCCCACGGGCAGGCCGGTCACCACGACCTCCACCTGCCCCCCGAGAGTGTCGCCGGCCTCGCGGGCGGCGTCGATGGCGGCCATCATGCGCGTCGCCACCGCCTCATCGGCGCAGCGCACCGGCGACTGCTCGGCAGCGACCGCGTCGGCGACGGAGACCACGCGGGTCTCCGGCAGGTGGACGTGGCCGATGGCGCGCACGTGGCTGGTCACCTCGATACGGAGGGCTTGCAGCAGCTGGCGGGCGATGGCGCCGGCCGCCACACGCGCGGCGGTCTCCCTGGCACTCGCGCGCTCGAGCACGTCGCGAATATCGGCGTGGTCGTACTTGAGGGCGCCCGCCAGATCCGCGTGGCCGGGGCGGGGGCGTACGACCGGGGCCCTCCGCGCTCCAGGCGCATCGGCAGGGCGCTCGGCCTCGATGTGCATCGTGGCCTGCCAGTTGTCCCAGTCGCGGTTGCGAATCTGCATCGCGATGGGGCCGCCCGTGGTGTGTCCACGTCGGACCCCGCCGAGCACCTCGGCCGTATCCGACTCGATGGCCATGCGGCGACCGCGTCCGTATCCGGCCTGCCGACGACGCATGTCGGTGGCGAGGCGCTCGAAATCAAGAGAGAGGCCGGCCGGCATCCCTTCGAGGATGACCGTCAGGGCGGGGCCATGTGATTCGCCAGCCGTCAGAAAACGCAGCATTGCCTGATGATCTTAGCCGAACTTTCCGCGCTGTCAGGTGGCATCGGCGCGGCACGGTCCATGCGAGTGCCGTGCGGCGCTGTTCTTGCTTCCGACTGGCGCATGACCTCTCGCAATCAGTGTGCGCAGTGGGCTCTCGTCCTGGGTGCGTGTGCGCGACGTGCACGGTCGGGCGGGCCGCGCGAGGTGCAGCTGCGCGGAGAGGGCCCCCGCGCGTACGCCGCGCTGCTGCGCACGGCGGCCGACGTCCTGTCCGGTGCCGGCTACGTGGTCCAGACCGACGCGCAGTTCGCAGCCTCAGTGCACCAGCGCAGGAGCCGCGATCGGACGGGCCCGACGTCGACGCTGGCGGTCGTGGTGCGGTCGCGACCGGTGTCTGCGTCCGTGGCTGCTGGATTCCGGTGGCTGTCCCGGTCCAGCACGTTGCCGCATCTGGTGATTTCGCTGGTCGACGGGCCGTATCAGGCCGCAGAGCCCCTGGTCTCGTCGCCCCTGGCCGTGGCCGACGCCTCGCGAGGCGCGTCGCCGGCACCGCAGGAGGCCCCCGCCTCGCCTGCGGCGCTCGAGGTCGCGGAAGCGGTGGCGCGGTGGGATCACATGATGGCTCCGTCCACCCGCGCGGCGGAGCCAGCGCTGCGTGCCCTCGGCGAGGTGCTGCGGAGGCGGGGCCGTGTCTGGGAGGCCCGGGCGCTCGACGTCGCGGCGTCGCCGGACGAGGTGCCACGGCTGCTCGCGGATGATGTGCTGGCACTGCTGCGGACAAGCCACAGGGTGTCACATCCGAGAGACGGCATCGAGCAGCACCTGACGTTCTTGTGCGACCGGCTCCGCGCGGATGGGGCGTGGGTGATTCCCGCGACCCTCGGCCGCGAATCCTCCCCGATTGGCGCCCGTCCGCCCCGTTCCTGGGCTCCGTCGGCGCGGCTGCGCGAGGCGGTGCGCAGCCGGGTGTCCTATCGCGGACGCTCCGGCGGCACCGTCGAATGCTGCGTGCCCCTGCATGTGGGCGACACGCTGGTCGGCATGCTCGCCACGTGCTTCGATCTCGACCCCGAGGTGCAGGGCACCGACGCCGACGCGCTTCTCGAAGCCGTCGGGCTGGTGCTGGCCCCCCTGGTGGTTGCAGCGTCAGGCACCGGGGGCCTGCCTCTCGCCGGGGAGGACCTGGTCGGCGAGAGTGCCGCGATTCGTCGGGTGCGTGCAGCCATCACGCAAGCCGCCGCGACGCCGTTTCCCGTGCTGATTGAGGGAGAGAGCGGCACGGGGAAGGAACTGGTGGCCCGTGCACTGCATCGGCAGAGCGCCCGGCGTGACCGGCGGTTTGTCGCCGTCAACTGTGCGGGACTGAGTGACGAGCTTGCGGCCAGCGAGTTGTTCGGCTGCGTCAGGGGCGCCTACACCGGAGCGCAGGCCGACCGCGCCGGCATCTTCGAAGCCGCTACTGGCGGGGTAGTTTTTCTCGATGAAGTCAGCGAATTGTCACTGCGGGTCCAGGCCACGTTGCTGCGGGTGCTGCAGGAGCACGAGGTCCGACGGGTGGGCGAGTCGCAGTCACGGAAGGTCGACGTCCGCATCGTGGCGGCCAGCAATCGCCCGCTGCGCGACGCGGTCGAGGCGGGCCGCTTCCGGGCCGATCTGCGCTTCAGGCTCGAGGTGATTCATCTGGCCGTCCCGCCCCTGCGCGAGCGGCTGGACGACCTCCCCCTGCTCGTCGAGCATCTGTGGGCCTCCCTCATGCGACGCACAGGCGCGCGGGGCGTTCTCTCGCCGGCCACGGTGGCGGCATTGCAACTCCATCACTGGCCCGGCAACATCCGTGAACTGCAGAATGTGCTGGCGATGACGATGGTGATGGCCGGCGACCGGGCACATGTGGGCCCGGAGTGTCTGCCCTCGGTGCTGGGGGTGTCGGGGCCGGGTGAACCCGAGGGTGGCGGTGGTCTGATCGCGGCCCGCTCGGCGTTCGAGCGCCGATGCATCGCGGTGGCGCTGACGAGGGCCGACGGCAGCGTGACCCGTGCGGCCAGGGCCCTGGGGATGACGCGGCAGGGGCTGGCGAAGATGATGGCGCGCCTTAAGGTGCCGAAGCCAGCTGCGGGCGCAGGCGCGTGAGCCGGGCCTCGACGTCCCCGGACGAGGAGGTCACCGCTTCGGCCTCCGCACGCGCGAACCATTTTCGGGCCGCGGGCCGGTCACCGAGGCCAAGACAGAGTTCGGTCAGTCGAAGCGACACCTGCATCAGTGGCGTGCGGTCACCGACGAGGGCGGCATAGGCCTCGAGGGCGCTGCGGGCCGCCGAGGGTTCATTCCGGCGCTCGCGGACCGTGGCCAGCCGCAGGTAGGCTTCCGGCGTGACCGGTGTGGTCGTGACCGCCCGCTCGAGTG
>JBIIDF010000049.1:0-13398 GCA_044238535.1 Vicinamibacterales bacterium | reverse complement strand
TCTCCCTTGCGACCGATCTTCTGGAACAGGTGGCCACGCTGCGTCAACGCATCGAGCATCGGGCGCGGAAACCGATCTTCAATCTCAACGCGCTCGCCTTCGTCCTTCGGATCGGCCGGGTCACGACCGGGCAGGAAGCGCGCCGCCTCAATCGCACGCTGCGCGCCGAGCTTGCCGTCGATGACACCCGTGATGATCCCGTAGACCGACACCGGAATCCACGCGTTGCCCGCGCAGCCGACTGCCAGCTTTGGCACCTCGCGTCCGTCGGCGCGCCGCTCGAACACGAGCGTCGGCACGCTCGCCGTGCTCGCCCGCTGCAGCGGCTGCAAGCTGCCGTAGGCCCCGGGCGTCAGGCGATTCGAGCGCAGGTGGTTGTTATAGAGGAAGCCGAGTCCCTTCGATACATAGAAGTTCCCGCCCCACGTGCTGAGCGTCTGCGTGACGGCAATCATGTTGCCCTCGGCATCGGCCACGGCAAACGAGGTGGTGCCCGTACCCAGTCGTGGAATCACCGTGGGCGCAGAGGGGATCGTCCCCGCCGGCTCGTCCGCACTCTGCCGCGGCCATCTCGACGCGCGCACCGGGTCGATCTTCGCAAACAGCGCACGCGCGTGCTCGGGTGTGAGGTGCTCGGCGTACTCGACAGGCCATCGTTCGGGATCCGCCACGCGCCGCAGCGCATCCCGCACCTTCCACGATTCAATCAGATAGTGGAAATAGTCGGCATCGGTCGTGGCCCGCGCCCCCGCGCGCGGCGTGAACTGCTCGAGCACATGCAGCGACTCGAACAGCTGGATGCCGGTCGACATCGGCGGCCCGCCCGCATAGAGGGTGTGCCCGCGATACTGTCCGCGCACCGGCTGCCGCTCGATCGCTCGGTACTGCGCCAGGTCGGCGTAGGTCATGATGCCGCCCTGCTCAGCCATGTCGGCGGCAATCGCCCGCGCAATCTCGCCGCGATAGAACGCGTCGGCGCCTCCGCGCTGAATGGCGCGCAGCGTCTTCGCATAGTCCTTGTTGAAGAACCGCTCGCCCGGCTGCGGCACCTTGCCGTTCGGCAGATAAATCTTCGCGGCCTCGGGCCACTTCTCGAGATACCGGCGCCCCTCGGCGATGGAACTCGGCAACGACTCATCGAGAATGAAGCCCTCGTCGGCCAGCCGGATCGCCGGGGCGATCAGGTCGGCCCACGACACCTTGCCGCTGCCATAGTGCCGATACAGATGCTCGAGTCCGGCCACCACACCGGGAATGTTGGCGGCCGCCGGGCCATCGGCCACAATGCGCCCGTCCTTCACGATGACGGGGTTGTCGGGCGTCGCATGCGACGGCGTCATGTCCTTGTATTCGACGACGGTGGGCTGCGTCATGCCTTTCAGGTACAGCACCGCCGCGCCATCGCCACCGACTCCTGAGGCCTCGGGTTCGACCACGCCCAGCGCAAACGCGACCGCCACCATCGCATCGACGATGTTGCCGCCCTGTTCGAAGGCGAGGCGTCCGGCTTCGGAGGCGAGCGGGTGCCCTGACACGACCATCCCGCCGTTCGACGTCACCACGGGCTTGATGAGCGGCTGCTCAGCCACCATGTCGTCCACGACAGCTTCGAACGCCGCGTGCGACGGGGCCGCCACGGCCCGGGCCCGATACGTGTCGCGCGCCCGCGTCCACGCCTCCACGCCGTCGCCACTGGCGTAGTAGAGGTCGCGGAGGGTCTGCCACACGCGGTCGAAGGTACGCGTGAAGGTCGCCGGTGTGGTCGCGATCGCGGGGGTCAGGTCGCCGCCCTGCTCGTGCACGGGACGCGGCGCAGGGACACGCCACAGCTGAAACGCGGCATTCATGGAAAACAGGGGCACCGCCTCGGCATCGCTGCGCTGCGGATTGCCGTTGTAGACCGGCTGCGGATCGGGCAGCCCGCTCACCAGCAGCGTGCCGCCATCGGGCGACCACTGCGGCGCGCCTCCGCGGCGCGACACCAGCACGGGGGGAGCCACCGGACGCGGGCGTGGTTCCTGCGTCGCGTCCCCCTCGGCCCGCGGCGGCTCGACGGTGGCCACCCACACCGACCCCACACCATCGCGCACCGCGTAGAAGGCCACGCGCGTGCCCTCGGGGGCCCAGGTCAGATGAGACTCAATGCCTCGTGCCTGCACCACGCGTGTCTGCCGCGCTGCCCTCGCCGTGGTCTCGTCGACCACCGGTGGCACCGGCATCCACCACACATCCACATCGTCTTCGGACGCTCTCTCGGAGATGAACGCCACGCGCTGACCGTCAGGCGACACGCGCGGATAGGTTTCACTGTCGGCCGTGCGCGTCAGCGCCATCGGTGCCTGCCACGTGCCATCGGCGGCACGGGCGACCACATACAGATCCCAGCCATTGGCCGCACTCGCGCGCCGCCCCTGCGGGGGTGCCGACCGATGCGCAAACACCAGGCGTCCGTCGCGGGTGAAGCTGGGCCAGCGCTCGTCACCGGGCATCGAGGTTACGCGCACGGCGGCACCGGCCAGCGCGCCCCCTGCACCATCGGCACTGGTGCGGCCGCGTGGCCCGGCAGCGGACCCCGACCCGGCCATGGGGATCACCATGATGTCGAAGCCCTCGTCGGCCTGGGCCGCATACGCCAGCCACTGCCCGTCAGGCGCGTAGATCGGATCGCGTTCCACCTGGCCACGGTCAGCGGCCACCAGTGGCGCCGCACGCCGTCCGTCGCTCTCCATCCCCCACAGCCGGTCGAGGAAGGACACCACGAGCCGACGCCCGTCGGGCGACCACGCGGTCTCCTGGGCTCCGCTGACTGGCCCCTGGGCCCCGCCGCCGGCCTGCGCGGCGACCAGCGCCGCGACCAGAACTGTCATCACTCGCGCCCGCAGCATGCCCGCTCCTCCGACGTTCTTCGCAGAAAATCCGCCCGACGGAACCACGGCCGGCCCCGTCATCACGCCAACCCGGGGCGACCCACACCGCCGGGCCGCACGACCTGTGTCCTAGCGGACCGCGGCCACGATGGCCCGCGCCGAGATGCCGTAGTGGTCGATCAGTTCGTCCGGCTTGCCGCTGCGGGGAATCTCGGCCACGCCGAGCCGCGTGACCGTCAGTCCGGCAGGGGCCACCGCACGCGCCACTGCATCGCCAAGCCCGCCCACGAGATAGTGGTCTTCCACCGTAATGAGTCGACGGCCTGTCGCGAGTCCCGCGGCCACCAGCGCCGCCGCATCAATCGGCTGGATGGAATAGAGGTCGACGACGCGGATGTGCACGCCCTCGGCCTTGAGCTGTTCGTAGGCCTTCAGGGCCTCGAACAGCGTCACGCCCGCGCCGATCACCGTGGCCACATCGGTGTCGCTCTGCCGCACCACCTTGAGTCCGCCGATCGGAAACGCCTCGTCCGCCGCATAGATGACCGGCGTCTTCGGCCGCGACGTGCGCATGTACATCGGCCCGTGATGCGCGGCCATCTCGGCCACCAGCTTCTCGGTGCTCACCGCATCGCTCGGATACAGCACGGTGAAGTTGGGCTGCGAGGCGGTCATCGCAAAATCTTCCAGCGCCATCTGCGACGGGCCGTCTTCACCGATCGACACCCCGGCATGCGAGCCGGCGAGTTTCACGTTGACGCCGCTGATGGCTGCCATCCGGATGAAGTCGGACGCGCGCGTCAGGAACGCCGCAAACGTGGAGGGAAACGGCACCGCGCCACGCGCGGCCAGGCCCATCGCCGCGCCCACCATCACCTGCTCGGCGATGTAGCACTGATAGAACCGCTCCGGGAACACGGCTTCGAAGCGCTCGCTGAATGTAGAGTTCTTCACGTCGGCATCGAGCGCGACGACTCGGCCATCCACGGCACCCAGCTTCGCCAGCGCTGTGCCGTAGGCTTCACGCGTCGCGACCAGGTCGCCCAGGGCATACGCCGGGGGCGCCATCGCACCGGCCGCCTGCTCAGCCGGAGCGGGCAGGGGCGCGGCAATCGGCGGCAGCGCAGCCGGCTCGGGTACCAGCTGCGCCTCGAGCTCGGCGTAGGCGGCCATGGCCTGCTCGGCGCTGAGCGCCTTGCCGTGCCAGTTGGGTTTGCCCGCGGTGAGCGCCAGCCCCTGCCCCTTGAGCGTGCGCGCCAGAATCACCGTCGGCTGTCCGGCGGTGGCTCGCGCCTCGTCATAGGCCGCCACGATCTGCGCCATGTCGTGCCCGTCGATGACCACCGCATGCCATCCGAAGGCCTGCCACCGCGCCTGCAGCGTGGCCATGTCGTGCTCAAACTCCGTCGCACGACTTTGCCCCAGGGCATTCACGTCCACGATCGCGCACAGCGTCTCGAGACGATGATGCGCGGCCACCGAGGCGGCCTCCCAGACCGATCCTTCGGCCGTCTCCCCGTCGCCCATCAGCACATACGTCCGGTACGGCACGCCAATGCGCCGTGCATTGAGCGCCGAGCCCACACCAGCGGCGAGCCCCTGCCCGAGCGACCCGGTGGCCACATCGACAAACGGCAGCCGCGGCGTCGGATGTCCTTCGAGATTCGAGGTCAGCAGGCGCAGGTCCGTCAGCCGTTCGCGCGGAATGTAACCCGCCTCCGCCCACATCGCATACAGCAGTGGCGCCGCATGCCCCTTCGACATGATGAGACGGTCGGCCCCAGCGTG
Organism: Vicinamibacterales bacterium; assembly: GCA_044238535.1. Taxonomy (GTDB): domain Bacteria; phylum Acidobacteriota; class Vicinamibacteria; order Vicinamibacterales; family UBA2999; genus VFZN01. The sequence goes on along the minus strand of JBIIDF010000049.1, from coordinate 8,743 downwards.
CTGGGGATGCTGCGGGTCAAACCGCATCTCGGCGAAGAACAGGGCCGCCATCAGGTCGGCTGCAGACATGCAGGTGGTGGGATGCCCGCTGGCCGACGCGGTCGTCGCTCGAATCGAGTCGATGCGCAGACGCGTGGCGATGTTCTTCAGGGCAGGCAGCAGAGCGGCGTGGACAGGCAACCGGAACTCCTCGAGAAAGGGGGGCAACAGCCCAGAGAAGTTTACCAGACGCCCCGCCCTATAATGGGGAGATAGCATGGCTGAACTCACGCCGACCATTACGCTGATTCCCGGCGACGGTATCGGCCCCGAAGTCACCGCCGCCGTCGTCCGTATTCTCGCCGCCACCGGCTTCACCCCCGCCTGGGAATCGTTTCCGGCGGGCGCCGAGGCCGTCACGACCCACGGCACCACGCTCCCTCAGGAGTTGCTCGACTCGGTCATCCGGAACAAGACCGCCCTGAAGGGGCCAATCACGACCCCGATCGGCAAGGGCTTCACCAGCGTCAATGTCGGGCTCCGGAAGGCCCTCGACCTCTACGCCAACCTCCGGCCTGTCTGGAACCTGCCGTCAGTCCCCTCGCGCTACTCGGGCGTCGACCTCGTGATCGTGCGCGAGAACACCGAGGACCTCTACGCCGGCCTCGAACATGTCGTCGTGCCAGGGGTGGTGGAAAGCCTCAAGATCATCACCGCCGTCGCCAGCGAGCGCATCGCGGAGTTTGCCTTCGAGCATGCCCGCCGCCACGGCCGCAGGCGCGTGACGGCTGTGCACAAGGCCAATATCATGAAACTGGGCGACGGACTCTTCCTCGACAGCGCCCGGAAGGTGTCGGCCCGCTATCCCGACATCACCTTCGATGACCGTATCGTCGACGCGGCATGCATGCACCTCGTGATGCATCCGGAGCAGCTCGACGTCCTGTTGCTGCCCAATCTCTACGGCGACATTGTCTCTGACCTGTGTGCAGGCCTCGTCGGCGGTCTTGGGGTCGTGCCGGCGGCCAACCTGGGCACCGGAGGCGTGGGCGTCTTTGAAGCGGTGCATGGCACAGCCCCCGACATCGCGGGACAAAACGTGGCGAACCCGACGGCGCTGCTGTTGTCAGCGGTGCTGATGCTGCAGCATCTCAAGGAAGACGACAAGGCCGCGCGCATCATGGGGGCGCTGCGCGACGTGCTGGCCTCGGGCCACGTGACCCGCGACCTGGGCGGCACGGCCTCGACCTCATCGTTTGCCGACGCGATCTGCCGGGTGATTGAACAGGGCTGAGGACGCCGGCGCTCCGGCGCCTCGCCCGCAGGAGCGACCATGGATGAACTGACGCAGGCGGTGCTGGCGCGCGACGAAGTGGTGCGCTACCTGGGTGGTGGCACGCCCCTCGAGCAGGACGAAGCGCGGGCGCGCGTCCTCGACTACATCGACGAACTGCGCACGACGCAGCGCTCCGAGTGGTATCGCACCATCGAGGCGACGCTCTACCCCATCCTGCGCAAGGTGCAGCGCGTCGGCGAGCACACCGAGCGGGCGGTGAAGGCGGCCGAGGCGGGCCGGGTCATCTGGGTCTCGAACCACCGGAGCCATGTCGACTACCTGGTGGAACCGCTGGTGATGATCGACGCCGGCATTCCGCCGCCGCTGATGGCGGCGGGCATCAACCTGTTCGGCGGACCGCTGGGCCTGCTGCACCGGCATGTGACCGGGGCCATCCCCATCCGGCGCAACACGAAAGACCCGGCCTACCTGATGACCCTCAAGGCCTACGTGGCCGAGGTGCTGCACCGCCACGACATCTTCTTCTACCCCGAGGGAGGCCGCAGCTACAGCGGCGAGCTGAAGCCACCCAAGACGGGCCTTTACAGCGCCTGCCTCAGCGCCCGCATTCCCGGCGCAACCATTGTTCCGATGGCGGTGTCCTACGATCTAGTGCTGGAAGATCATGTGCTGGCGCGGCAGAAGGTCAAGCGCACGCAGCGCGCGTTCAGCAGTGAACTGCGCGAAATGGTGCGCTATGCGGTGGGCTACCAGTCGCGGGCCTTCGTGCATTTCGGCGAGCCGGTGTCGCTGGCCGGGGTCGACCCCGACCAGAAGCGCAGCATCACCGAGCTGGCCGAGCATGTGCAGCAGATGATTGGCCGGCTCTACAAAGTGCTGCCGACGACGGTGCTGTCGGCGGCGATGCATCCGTCGGCGCCTGAGGCCGAGCTGCGCGATGATATCGCGCGGCTGCTCGACCGGCTGCGGGCGGCAGGGGCCTATATGGACATTGCCGATGCCGACCAGGTGCTGGCCGAGGCGACCGCACCGCTCGAAGTGCGTGGTGTGATTGCGGTGGAAGACGGCCGCTACCGCGTGCGCGAGCGCAACGTGCTGCGCTACTACGCGCGTGGCATCGAGCACCTGCTGCCGGCGACGGCCACGGATACTCAGTAAGACCTCTCCATGATTGACGCCACATCGAAAGCGCTGTTTCACACGCTGGCGCAGAGCGATCTGCTGCGCCGTCTGGCCTCGCGCTACGGCATGCGCCGCGGGGGCTTTGCGCGTCGGTTCATTGCGGGGGAAACCATTGGCGAAGCGCTGATGGCGGTGGCCGACCTGCCGTCGCGCGGCCTGCGGCTGACGCTCGACTATCTGGGCGAGAGCGTCGCCACGCCGCAGGAGGCGCGGGCCTTTACCGACACCTACCTTCAGCTGGTGCAGACGATCGTGGCCTCGGGCGTCGAGCGCAACCTGTCGGTCAAGCTGACGCAACTGGGGTTGGACGTCAGTGACAGCCTGGCGTATGACCACATGCGCCGGCTGCTCGATGCGGCCGAGCCTCAGGGATTTTTCGTGCGGGTCGACATGGAGAACTCCCCGTATGTCGATCGCACGCTCGACGCGGTTGAGCGGCTATGGGGCGCGGGCTATCGGCAAGTGGGCACGGTCATTCAGAGCTGTCTGTTCCGGTCGCCGGCGGATGTCGCACGCCTGTGTGCGCTGGGCGCCCGGGTGCGGCTGGTGAAGGGCGCCTACAAGGAATCGGCCACGGTCGCGCACCAGAGCAAGGCCGATGTCGACACGGCGTACCTGGCGCTGATGCGGCAGTTGCTCGATACGGGCCACTTCCCGGCGTTTGCGACGCACGACGTGCAGATGATCAACGCCGCGCGCGCGTATGCCGAGGAGCGCGGCATCGACCGCACGCGCTTTGAATTCCAGATGCTCTATGGCATTCGCCGCGACCTGCAGACCTCGCTGGTCTCAGAAGGGTACGGCATGCGCGTGTATGTGCCGTTCGGCCAGCAGTGGTTCCCCTACTTCATGCGTCGCCTCGGCGAGCGCCCGGCCAACGTGGGCTTCGTGCTGCGGGGAGTGCTGGGCGAGGGGTAGGGGTGGCGCGGGCGCCGCATCCCCACTCCGCGACCGACGGAACCATTGCCCCGGAATGATGACGATGCATGATGCCGTCATCATGCGAACGACCATTGATCTCCCCAGCGAGCAGATGACCAGCCTCGACGCGCCTGCGGCTCCCCGACGCCATCATCTGGGCCACCGCACAGGCTGAACAGACGCCACTGCTCACGCGCAGTACGAAAGAGTTCCCCCCGGCACACCTGGCGTGATCGTGCCCTTCCGCACGTCATGCCATCAGCCCCCGACCCGCCACCGCGCCCTGGTGGCCGCGCTGCAGGCGGGGGTCGAGGCGCATCCCGAGCGGCATCCCGCGCTCGCCTGGGCCGAGATCGGCGCGCGACTGCCGGCCGCATCCGAGGCCCACGACGTGACGGGCACATGAGATGAGGGACACGATCCAGTGACGCCCGTATGTACCTCGAACCCTTCCGACCGTGCATGGGGCACGTCGGACCTCGGCCCGGGGATGGCGCCCTCCCGCATCCGCCCTTCTCCGCGGCTGCGGGTCATGTCCTCCACGTCCTCCCGGCCCCCATCCCCTGAAGGCCGGTTTCAGCAATGCCGTTGCCACGGCAGATGTTGAAAGGCCTCTTCGAGCGGCTTCTGGTCGAGGGCCAGATTTGATGCCATCGACACACTCCGCTACACATCATCATGTGCAGGGTCGTTACCGCTCCAACGCATCCGCGATCATCACACCGAGCCGCTCTCCGAGGGGCGGGTCACCATTCGAGAGCACGATGACGGTCCACTCGCCTCGAGCTTCCACAACGGCGCTGACGCCAGGCGCACCGCCAGCGATGCCAAGGTCCTGGTCGGTCCCGGGGAACCGCCCGGTCTTGACGGCCTGCACGAACCGCAGCAAATCGAGCGCGGTCGCGTAGCCGCCACCTGCCGCGCTGCCGGTGACGCCGTGGAATGGCGCATTGCTCGTCAGGGGTTGCGGCGCGGCGCTGTCGCCGTTGAGGTTGCGGCGCGTGTAGCCGATGGCCATGTCGGTGGACGGACGATCGGTGCGTGGGTAGCCGGTGCTGTCCATCTCTGCCCGAGCGAAGAGGCGCTCAGCGACGAACTGCTCGTACGGCATCCCCGACACATGTTCGATAATCGCACCGAGAGCCACGTAGCAGCCGTTGCAATACTGCGTGCGTTCACCCGGCGCAAAGGCGGGCGGCAGCGATCCGACGAACGTGAAGTAGTCGGCGTTCGAATCGAACCGGCTCTTGGGCGTGCTGGCAAACTGCGGGCCAAAGAAGTCTGCAATGCCGGCGCGATGCGTCAGCAGCTGCTCGACCGTCGCGCTGCGCGACATGGCCTGCGGATAGTCGGGAAAGAACGTCCCCAGCGTGTCCGTGGCCGATAACCGGCCGTCGGCGATCAGGGTCCGTATGGCGATCTGCGTGAAGATCTTGTTGATCGATCCGATATTGAATCGCGTGCGCGTCGTATTGGCCCTCTGCTTCTCACGGTCCGCCACGCCGTAGGCCTTCAGAAACACCGGCACCCCGTGACGCGCCACCAGTGCCACACCAGAGAACACATCGCGCGAGGCGAGTGGCTCGAAGTAGGCGGACAGGCGCCGGCCGATCTCGTCCGCGGCCAAGGTATGGTTCACCGGCACATGAGGCAGACCGTCGGGGCCGTCGGGGCGCGTGGGGCTGCCGCTCTCGACGCGAAGGGCGGAAATCTTCGGAGCGTCGCCACCGAGTTCGACACGAATCGTGCCTCTGCCCTTCGAGCCATCGACCATGACCTGCAGCGGCGCGTCGGGCCCTTCGCGGCGCACACCGGTGATGGTCACGGTACCCAATGTGTCGGCGAGCGCAGCATGGAACGCCGCGCGCTGGGCGGCAGTCTCTCGCGTCAACAGCGCCGACGCGTAGTAGGCCTGCGCAAATGCCTCCCACGCGGCCGCGTCGCCGTTCGCGGCCGTGGCCAGCGCCTGAACCACGATGCGGATCTCGGAAGGCGCCTCCTGTCGCACCACGACCTGAGCCGCAACCGGTAACGCCGTGACGAGCCACACGGCCACGAGGGCGACAACCACACGAAGGAAGCGAGGCATGGCGGGATGCTGGTGGTGTGCGTGCATGAGTGAATGCACTTGAGACTATCAGAACGTGGCGTGCGAATGCCTCCGGGGATGTCCCCTGCAACGGGGCAGACATTCGCACGCACCGCAGGCCGTGCTCGCCGCGCACGGCTCCCCACCCGCGCCTGCGCGACATCGGAACGAACGTCCTCGCAGCATACACTGACGAAGCCATGGCATTTCCCCACATCAGGACCGACACGGCCCCGACGATGCGGACGGGTGACGCCAGGTGGAAGGTCGGGCACACGACATGAGCCGCACCGTGCTGCTCGTGGGCGGTGGGCACGCGCACGTCGCGGTGCTCGCAGACTGGATCACGCGCGGCCTTCCGCAAGGCATCCGCGCTGTCCTGCTCACACCGTCTCCCACGTTGCGCTACTCGGGCATGGTGCCCGGCTGGATCGCCGGCCAGCACCGTCGCGATGAGGGAACCGTGAACCTCGCCGCACTCGCCGCACGGGCCGGCACCGAACTGATCCTGAATGCCTGTATCGGTGTCGATCCGGACGCACGGGTAGTGCAGACCCACCAGCGCGATGTGGCTTTCGATATCGTCTCGTTTGACACCGGGGGTGTCGCGCGCCGCTCGGCCCTGCCGGACGATGAACCTCGCGTGACGCACGCACGCCCGATTGACGCACTCGTCGACCGTCTGTCCACCGTGCCCGCCACAGCCCGCATCATCGTCGCCGGCGGTGGCGCTGGCGGGGTCGAACTCGCATTCGCACTGAGGAACCGCGTTCGTCCCCCTCTCGCATCGACTGTCACCCTAGTGACCGGTCGCGCCGGCCTGCTCCCCGACTTCGCACCATCGGTGCAACGCCGCGTGGCAGCTGCGCTGACGCGGCAGGGCATCCGCATGCATCACGCCGATGCCCGACTGCTCGACGGATCGATCACGGCCGGGGATGTGTCGCTGGAACCCGCAGACGCCATCATTGCGGCCCTCGGCAGCGCCGCTCCCTGCTGGGTGCGCACGAGCGGACTGGCCCTTGACCCCGCTGGCTTTATCGCCGTCGACGCCCACCAGCAATCGCTCTCGCATGCACATGTCTTCGCCGCTGGTGATATCGCCGCCCGCCCCAACCAGCCTGTGGCGCACTCGGGTGTGCACGCCGTCCATGCCGGTCCGGTGCTGGCCGCCAACCTGCGGAGCGTGCTGCACGGCCAGTCACCCCGTGCCATCTACACGCCCCGACGCCACAGTCTCTATCTGCTGAACACGGGCGATGGCTCAGCGATTGCCTGCTATGGCCCGTGGAGCGCCGAGGGCCGCTGGGTGTGGCGCCTCAAGCACTGGATCGATCGTCGCTGGATTGCCTCTTATGCCGCGCTGGCGACGGCGGCATAATCTTCCGATGCTGGCCACTCTTCGGCGCTGCCCGGGACATCGGTCATGACCGCGCCCGCCCGCGCGCAAGGCCTGGCCACGCGCTTCGTCAGCGGACTGATGGGACGAAGTGTGTACGGCAGGTTCAGGGAGCCTTCGCGCTACGACTGTAACCTGATCGTCATCGGGGCTGGTGCTGCCGGGCTGAGCGCGGCCGCCGTCGCTGCGCAGGCGCGGGCGGCGGTGACGCTGGTCGAGGCGCGCGAGATGGGTGGCGATTGCCTCAACACGGGCTGCATTCCGTCGAAGGCACTCCTCAGCAGCGCCCGCGCGGCCGAGACGATGCGCCGCGCTCACCGCTACGGGCTCGCGGCCGTCCCTCTCCGCGTCTCATTCAGGGACGTGATGGCCCGGGTGCACGACACGATTCAGGCCATTGCACCCCATGACAGCGTCGAGCGCTATGCCGCGATGGGCGTCGATGTGGTGCAAGGCACTGCCACGATCGTTGACCCATGGACCGTCGATATTGCCCGTCACGATGACGTCACTCAGCGGCTCACCACCCGGAGCATCATCATTGCTACCGGTGCCGCGCCGATCGTGCCGCCGATGCCCGGCCTTGCTGACAGCGGATTCCTCACAAGCGAGACCCTGTGGTCGGCCCTGGCCGCCATGGACGCCGCGCCTGAGCGGGTCGTGGTCCTCGGCGGCGGGCCGTTCGGCTGCGAGATATCGCAGGCACTCGCCCGGCTCGGGTCGCATGTCACCCTGCTGGAACGCGGCGCCCACGTGCTGGCGCGCGAAGACACCGACGTGTCTGCGCTCGCCCGTACATCACTCGAATCGTCTGGGGTACGGGTGCTCACCGCGCACACGGCGGTACGGATCGACGCAGGCGCCGTGGTCACCGAGCATCAGGGGGAAGAGTTCGCCGTGCCCTTCACCACCCTGATCGTGGCGGCTGGTCGGAAGGCGCGTCTCACGGGGTTCGGGCTCGAGGCTCTGGGCATCAACACCACGGATGTCATCACCACCAATGCGAGTCTCAAGACCAGCTTTCCCAACATCTTCGCTGCCGGAGATGTCGCCAGTCCGTCCCAGTTCACCCACACCGCCGGTCATCAGGCCTCGCATGCCAGTATCAACGCACTCTTCGGCCCATGGGTCTCGCTCAAGGCCGACACGCGCGTGATTCCTGCTGTGACCTTCGTCGATCCGGAGGTCGCGCGCGTCGGCCTCACGGAACGTGAGGCAGCGGCACAGGGCATCCCCGTGGAAGTGACCCGCTACGAACTGGCCAGACTCGATCGCGCGATTACCGACAGCTGCACCACAGGCTTCGTCAAGGTGCTGACTCGGCCTGGGAAGGACACGATTCTTGGCGTGGCTATCGTGGGGGCACACGCCGGCGAGTGTCTCGCCGAGTACGTACTGGCCATGACGCACGGCATCGGACTTAATGCCATCCTCCGCACCGTTCATGCCTATCCGACAATGGCCGAGGCCTCCCGGTTTGTGGCAGGCCGGTGGCGGGCTAACCATCTGCCCGCAGGATGGCTCCGCCTGGCCGAGCGGTATCATGCGTGGCGTCGAGGATGAGCCGAACCCTGATGGACGGCACACGCCACCTACGCGGTGCCGACATCGGCATGCGCGTGACCGTGACGCCAGCGCGCCGATGTCGGCAGGGCGCCAGCAACACCGCGATCACGCGGACAGCAACGTGGCAACCACCGGCTGGGGCCCTGCATGAACGGGAGGCGATGTGGAACTGTTCGATCAGCTGCGTGGACTGATCGGTATCGGGGTGCTGCTGGCAGTCGCGTGGGCGTGCAGCGAAGATCGACGCCGTCATCCCAGCTGGCGATGGATCCTCGGAGCGCTCCTGCTTCAGGGATTGCTCGCCGTCCTC
>JBIIDF010000048.1:0-13412 GCA_044238535.1 Vicinamibacterales bacterium | reverse complement strand
GCTGCTCGATGGCGACGAGCCCGGTCGGGCGGCGACGCGTCTGATCGCGGCGTCGCGCTGAGCGCGAGTGGCGTCCGAAGCGGCTGCGACGTCGGTCACCTGCTGTACAATCCGGCGCGGAGGTCGAATGGATTCGAATCTGTTCAAGACGAAGTCGATTGAGCAACTGGTCGGCGACGTCGAACATGGCAGCAAGGCCCTCAGGCGCAGCCTGACGGCGTGGGACCTGACCCTGCTTGGGGTCGGGGCCATCATCGGCACAGGCATCTTTGTTCTGACGGGCACGGCCGCTGCCAACCAGGCCGGGCCGGCCATCATGATGTCGTATCTGGCCGCGGGGCTGGCGTGCGCGTTCGCGGCCCTGTGCTATGCCGAATTCGCCTCGATGATTCCCATCGCCGGCAGCGCCTACACTTACGCCTACGCCACGCTGGGCGAAGTCGTGGCGTGGATGATCGGCTGGGACCTCATTCTCGAATATGCCGTCGGGTCGATGACGGTCGCCATCGGCTGGTCGGGCTACATGCAGCGCCTGCTGCAGGGCTTCGGCATCACCCTGCCGGCGTGGATGGCCAGCCCCTATCCGACAGGGGTCATCAACCTGCCGGCGTCGCTCATCGTGCTCGCCATCATGGTGCTGCTTGTGGTGGGCGTGCGTGAGTCGGCGCGGTTCAACGCCACGATGGTGGCCATCAAGGGCGCGGCGATCGTCTTCTTCATCGCGGCCGGCGTGACCTTCGTGAAGCCGGAGAACTGGACCCCGTTCGCGCCCTACGGCGTGTCGGGGGTCATGGCCGCCGCAGCCGTGGTGTTCTTCGCCTACATCGGGTTCGATGCGGTGTCGACCACGGCCGAGGAAGCGAAGAACCCGCAGCGCGACCTGCCCATCGGCATCATCGCCTCTCTGGTGGCCTGCACGCTGCTGTATCTGGCCGTGGCCGCCGTGCTCTCGGGCATTGTCCCGGTCATCCATTACCGTGTGAATGCGGACGCCCTGCCGGGCGTGCCGACCGTCGACCCCTCGCAGGCGCAGGAATTCCTGAACGCCCCGGTGGCGTATGCCCTGTCCGTCATCGGACAGGATTGGGCGGCGGGTCTGGTGTCTGCGGGCGCCGTCGCCGGGATCACCTCCGTGCTGCTCGTCATGCTGATGAGCCAGCCGCGCATCTTCTTCGCGATGAGCCGTGACCGCCTGCTGCCGCAGGGCGTCAGCAAGGTGCACCCGACGTTCGGCACCCCGTACATCACCACCATCATCACCTGCGTCATCGTGGCGCTGGTGGCCGGTCTCACCGAGATTCAGACGGTGGGAGAGATGACCAGCATCGGCACGCTCTTCGCGTTCGTCGTGGTGTGTGCCGCCGTGCTGCGGTTGCGCCAGACGCGGCCCGATGCCAAGCGTCCCTTCCGCGTGCCGTTCGGCCCGGTGTTCCCCGTGCTCGGCATCGTGTCGTGCCTCTACCTGATGCTCAGCCTGCCGGTACTGACCTGGGTGCGCTTCCTGGTGTGGCTGGACCTCGGGCTCATCATCTACTGGTTCTACGGCCGTACCCATAGCCCGCTGGCTGATGCGCGCGAGGCCGAACGACGCACCGCCCTGCAGAGCCTGGCGAATCTGGTCACCGTGTTCGGTCTGCTGCTGGTGTTCAACGCGGTGTGCATCACGGCGCTGGGCTACATGACCGAGTTCGGCATCACCACGGAGACCCTGGCCAAGTGGGACGAAATTGGTGTCACCGCCGAAGAGGCTGACAAGTTCGGCCTGCGGTTCCTGGCCATGTCCGTGGCGGTCTATCTGGCGGGCGTCGGATTGACGAAGGCCTCGGGCGAGCAGTAGGGCCGGCATGCCGGCCCGTCGCCTGGATGGCACCGCGTGGGCCGAGCGCCTGCGCCACGAACTGGAACCCCGTGTGGCGGCCGTGCGCCGTCACGCGGGGCGTCCCCCCGGCCTCGCCGTGGTGCTGGCCGGCACGCATCCCCCCTCGGAAATCTACGTCAGGAACAAGATTGCCACGGCGACCGCGCACGGCTGCCACGCCGTGCTGCACCGCCTGCCCGAGACGGCCTCCGTGGACGAGGCGCTGGCGCTCGTGCGGCAGTTGAATGCAGACGACACCATCGACGGCATTCTGGTGCAATCGCCCCTGCCGGCCGCGATGGGGGCGGATGCCGAATCGCGCGTATTTGATGCTGTCGACCCGGCCAAGGACGTCGATGGTTTCCATCCGGTGAATGTCGGTCGTCTCGTGCAGAAGCGGCCGGCGCTGGTGGCGTGCACGCCCCTCGGGTGCGCGACGCTGCTGGACCGCGAAACGATTCCCCTCAAGGGGCGTCATGCGGTCGTGATTGGCCGCAGTGACATTGTCGGCAAGCCCATGGCGCTCTTGCTGCTGCACCGCGATGCGACGGTGACCATCTGTCACTCGCGCACCGTGGATCTGCCCGCCGTCTGCCGCACGGCCGACGTCCTCGTGGCCGCCATCGGTCGGCCGGGATTTGTCACCCCGGACTTCGTGAAGCCCGGCGCGACGGTCATTGACGTGGGCATCAACCGTGTCGAGACCGCCGAGCGTGCCGATGCGCTGCTGGCGCCAGGCACACCCAAGCGCCTGCAGTTCGAGACCAGGGGCCACGTGCTCATGGGGGATGTGCATCCCGATGTCGCGGAGGTGGCCGGGGCGCTGACGCCGGTGCCGGGCGGGGTCGGACCGCTGACGATTGCCATGGTGCTGACCAACACGGTGACCGCGGCCGAGTGGCGGCTCGGTCTGCAGCCCTGATGCGGCGACTGGCGCTGACCGGCGGCATCGGCACAGGCAAGAGTCGCGTGGCCGCGCGCCTGCGCCTGCACGGCGTGCCTGTCGTCGATGCCGATGTGCTGGCACGCGAGGCCGTTGCACCTGGCACACCGGAATTGGCTGCGGTGGTCGCCCGGTTCGGTACCTCCGTGCTGCGCCCGGACGGGACGCTCGACCGGGCCGCACTGGCCGGCCTGGTCTTTGGCGATCCCTGGGCGAGGCGCGATCTGGAAGCGGTGGTGCACCCCGTCGTGCGCCGCCGTATCGAGGCCTTTTTCGAGGCGTTACCCCCTGACACGCCCTGCGGCGTGGCCGAAATTCCCCTGCTGTATGAGACCGGACGCGCGCACGATTTCGATGCGGTGATTGTGGTGGCCTGCGCGCCAGAGACACAACAGGCCCGCGTGATGGCGCGCGACGGGGCGTCAGCCGAAGAGGTCGCGCGTCGCATGGCCGCGCAGTGGCCCATGGCCGCGAAGCGGGAGCGGGCGGATTACGTGATCGAGACGGATGGGACCCTGGACGAGACCGACGCGCAGGTCGACCGTCTGGTGAAGCAGTGGGGGCTTACGGCGCCGAAATCGTGACGCGGAAGGCAGCGACGCGGGCCACCTGACCGGTGGTGTCTGCCAGCTGCACGCAGAACGCGCCGGGTTCCACGGGCGTCGACACCGAGCTGCCAGGACCGGCGGTCACCGTCACAGCCCGGCTCAGAAAGCAGCCCGATCCGCTCAGGCGGGGAATCCCGAGGCCGAGCTGCAGCGGCACCCCACCCTGGTCGAGAAACTCGAAGGTCGCCGTCGCGGTGCCTGCCGCGGCGGCATCGAACGACCGAGTCGCGGTGCCGCCGGTGACGATGCTGCCGGAGAACACCGAGGTGGTCCCTGATGTCGTGGGCGCGGTGATGACCGGCGTGGTGCTGTTGCTGTTGCACGACGCGGTCAGCGTGGCCAGCAGCACGGCGGCGGCAGTGAGCGTGCGACGCATATCAGAAGAAGTGCTCGAAGCGCACCGCGAAGTTGAGGGGGACGGTCATCCCCCCGGGATCGTAAATCGCGACGCAGTGGACGCCCTTGGTCAGCCAGCCCTTCAGCTGGGCGGTGAGTCCGGAGGTGGTCACCACCGACTGGGTCACCGTGCAGGTCGTGCCTGACGGATACCCGAACCCGAGCCCGATGCGCTGGGTGGCGTCCACGCGGCCGTCGAGCCGCACGATGCTGCCGAGCATGGCCGAGGCCGTACTGTCGCTCGGAACGGAAAACGAGTAGAACCGCAGGTCACCCGGTTGCAGCGTATCGGCGTAGAACTCGGTCTGCAGCGTCGCCCGCACGACGGGTGATGGAGACGCGCCGGTGTCTTGAGGGGTGTTGTTGCAGGCGCTGGCGACGAGCACCAGAGTCACAATCAGCAGCAGGCGCATCATGGGTGGGCGATGGTGATGCGGAAGCGTGCCGGCCCGGGCATGTTGCCGAGTTCGCGGAGGCGGACGCACCAGATACCGGCGTCGAACACGCCGGATGAATGCGGTCCCTCGCCTGGCGCGACGACCAGCACAGAGTTGGGCGAGCAGCCGGTGCCGCGCGGCACGCCGGGGCCGATCTCGAACTCGAAGGGCACGTCCTCGGAGACCTGCACGCCCGTGACTTCATCGAGCGTGATGTTGACCGTGCCGTAGCTCGCCACCGTAAACGAATAGAACACGGTCGCATTGCGTCCCAGCGTGCCCGTGAACGTTTCGGTGGTGATGGGGTCGGCCGGACTGGTGGAGGGCGCTGTGATGGACGTGCCGGACGTCGCCGTGTCGCCACGCGTGCAGGCGACGCTGGTCGCAACGGCCATGGCGCACCACGCGGCCAGCAGGAGGAGTCGCCCGAGAGACATCTGAACCCCGCCAGTATAGTGCCGAAGGGCGACGTGCCACAAGGCGCGGCTAGAGTTCAGCGGCCGGCTGGCGGGCGGCAGCCATGCGTTCTTCCACGAAGCTGTTCCATTCGTGGCAGTGCGGACACTGCCACAGCAATTCCGTGCTCCGATAGTGGCACTTCAGGCACACATGCGGGTCGAGAAAGAAGACCGCGGTCCGTGCCGCCTCGATGTACTGCTGCACGAGCGTGCGGTCGAGGTCGAGCGCCAGCAGCGCAGACCAGACCGCCTGATGCACTGTGAATCCGTGCGGGTTCTGCTCGAGCGCGGCCAGCAGCAAGGGCATGGCCTGCGCGGCGTGTCCGTGCCGGACGAGATGCGACCCCAGCAGTGCGCGGATGCGCCAGTCGTGCGGATGCTGCGCGATGAACCGGTGACACCGGTCCTGGAACTCCGACAGGTCCCCGCGCTGCTCGGCCACCCGTTCGACGCGCTCGAACGCCAGATGAGCGCGCTCGGGGGCATGCGTGACCAGTTGCATCCACGTGTGCAGTGCCGCGGCCGGGTCCCCCGATGCCAGGGCCACATCGCCCAGTTGCAGGTAGGCCGGGGTCGTTTCCGCAGAGAGGCTGATGGCGGTCTCGAAGTGGCGGCGCGCGCGGTCCCGTTGTCCCTCGGCCAGCGCGGAGGTCCCCAGTTCGTATTCGAGGAAGCTCAGGATGGCGTGGTGGCGCGGCTGGGTGTCGGGCCCTCCCAGCGCCATCAGCTGCGTCCGGACGCGATGGGCGTCGGCCCACTGGTGCTGATCCTCGTACAGCTTCTGGAGGTACACGAGCGCATAGGGATTGTCGGGCGTGAGCCGCAGCACTTCGGTGAAGGCTTCGAGCGCACGGTCGACGAAGCCGCCGCGCTTGTAGTCGAGTCCCAGACACAGCAGCACATAGCCATGCTCGACGCGTGTCAGCTTCGGGCGCTGCAGCAGGCTCTGGTGCACCTGAATGGCGCGGGAGACCTGTCCCCGTTCCCGGTAGACGTTTCCCAGAATCATGTGAATCTCGAGGGCATCCGCGTCCACCCGCGCGGCCCGCGTGAGTTCCTCGATGGCGAGATCCAGCTGATTCGAGACGAGAAAGTTGAGCCCCAGCACGTAGTGCTGTGATTCGCGGGCGCGGCGGCGATCGATCCAGCGGCCATCGCGCAGCTTGTAGCGTTCCCAGGCTTTCCCGATGGCCAGCCCGAGCAGCAGCGAGAGCAGGCCGACCACAAGGGGCATGTAGGTCGCGACGTCCATGCCCTACACCATGCCGGTGCGCCACAGGTCGTGCAGATGCACGATGCCCTCGACGCGCTCTTCGCTGTCGACAACGACCACCGACGTAATCTTGCGCTGCTCGAGCAGGGCCAGCACCTCGGCGGCCAGGGTGTCCCGCCTGACGGTGACCGGGTGGCGTGTCATCAGGTCGCCGGCCCGTCGCCCCAGAATGTCGGTAGCCGTGGTCATCTGTCGCCGCAGGTCGCCATCGGTGATGATGCCGGCCAGCCGCCGGTCCTGATCGACCACGGCCGTCATGCCCAGGCCCTTGCTCGACATGACGTAGATGACGTCGCGCATCGGGGTGTCGAGCGCCACGACCGGCGCATCCGCACCGCCGTGCATCAGCTGTTCTGCGCGCTTGAGCCGCTGGCCGAGCTTGCCGCCGGGGTGCAGGGACGCGAAGTCTTCGGGGCGGAACCCCTTGTCGACCAGTACCGCCATGGCCAGGGCATCCCCCATGGCCAGGGCCGCGGTGGTCGACGCCGTGGGGACGAGGTTCATCGGGCACGCCTCTTCCGACACGCTGCAGTCGAGCAACACATCGGCCGCGCGAGCGAGCGTCGACTGAGTGTCACCCGTGAGGGCGATCAGCGTGGCCCCGAGGCGCTTGATGGTCTCCAGCACCCGCGTGAGTTCTTCGGTCTCGCCGCTATACGACATGGCCAGCACCACATCGTCGCTCTGCAGCACGCCGAGGTCCCCGTGGATGGCTTCGGCCGGGTGCATGAAGAAGGCCGGCGTGCCGGTGCTCGACAGCGTGGCCGCAATCTTCCGGCAGACAATGCCGCTCTTGCCCATGCCGGTGAGGATGACGCGTCCCCGGCAGAGGCGAATACGTTCGACGGCCTCGGCAAACGCCCCGTCAATCCGGTCGACCAGCGCGACGATGGCGGCCGCCTCGGTCTGCAGGACCTTCCGGGCCAGGTCGAGATCAGCCATGGTGCACCAGAGTGTGCAGAGCGGTCAGCCGCCGCAGCAGGGGTTCCAGCAGGTCGAGGCGCAGCGCGTTGGCCGCATCGCTGAGGGCACGTGCGGGTGCGTCATGCACTTCCATGAAAATGCCATCGATGCCCGCGGCCACCCCTGCCTGTGCGAGGGGCTGAATGTACTCGGCGAGGCCGGCGGTGACCCCGTCGCCGGCCCCGGGCAGTTGGAGGCTGTGCGTCACGTCGAAGATGACCGGGCAGCCCCACTCGCGCAGCATGGGCAGCGCGCGCATGTCCACGACCAGGTTGTTGTAGCCGAAGCTCGTACCGCGTTCGGTCAGCAGCACACCCATGGCCGCGGCGTCAGTGAGCTTCTGCACCACGTGCCGCATGTCCTTCGGTGCGAGAAATTGCCCCTTCTTCACGTTGACCACGCGCCCCGTAGCGGCCGCCGCGACGAGGAGGTCGGTCTGGCGGCAGAGAAAGGCGGGAATCTGCAGGATGTCTGCGACCTCGGCGGCCGGAGCCGCCTGTCCGGGCTCGTGGATGTCCGTCACGACGGGCAGGCCCGTCCGCGCCTTGACCTGCGCGAGGATGCGGAGCCCTTCCTCGAGCCCCGGGCCGCGGTAGGAGCGGATGGAGGTGCGGTTGGCCTTGTCGAACGAGGCCTTGAAGATCACCGGGGCGCCGAGGCGGCGGGCGATCGTGGCCACCTCGACCGCGATGTCGACGGCGTGTGTGGCGCTTTCAATGACACACGGGCCCAGCATGAAGCCCAGCGGGTGCCCGGGACCGAACGTGACCGGGCCCGCGGTGACGGGGACGACGACTGGCTCAGCCATGCGTGCTCAACGGGGTGCGGCCCAGCAGGCCGGCCTTCTGGTCGAGGCCCGCCCTGACAAACGCCGCGAACAGCGGGTGCGGGGTCAGCGGCCGCGACTTGAACTCGGGGTGGAACTGGACCGCGACAAACCACGGATGGTCGGGAATCTCAGCAATCTCCACGAACTTGCCATCGGGCGAGCGCCCCGAAATCCGCATGCCGTGCTCGGCCAGGGGCTGCTCGTAGAGGGTATTGAACTCGAACCGGTGACGATGACGCTCGTGGACGAGCGGGGCACCGTAGATGGCCCGGGCGCGAGAGCCCTCTGCCAGCGCACACGCGTACTGGCCGAGGCGCATCGTCCCGCCGAGTTCATCGACGCCGAGCAGATCCCGCAGCTTGTAAATCACTTTGTGCGGAGCCGATTCATCGACCTCGGTGGAATCGGCGCCGTCCAGTCCGCAGACATGCCGCGCAAACTCGACGGTGGCCCACTGGAAGCCGTAACAGATGCCGAAGAACGGAATGCGCCGGGTGCGGGCCACTTCGGCCGCCTTCATCATGCCGCGCGTGCCACGCGACCCGAATCCGCCAGGCACCAGAATCGCATCGGCGCCGTCGAGCAGGTGTGCGCCCCCCTCCGCTTCCAGGGCCTCGGATTCCACCCACTGAATGGTGATGCGGGTGCGATGCGCGAAACCACCGTGCCGGAGCGCTTCGTTCAGCGATTTGTATGAGTCTTCATACCCGGTGTACTTCCCGACGACATGGACCGTGAGTTCATGGTCGGGTTCCTTGATGCGTCCGATCAGCTCTTCCCACGGGCGCATGTCGGCGGTGGAGTCGGGCAGGTGCAGCAGGCGCAGCAGCACGCGGTCGAGGCCCTCGTCCCGCAGCGAGAGCGGCACCTCGTAAATCGAGTCGACGTCGCGCGCGGTGATGACAGCTTCCTCGGCCACATCGCAGAAGAGGCCAATCTTCTGTTTCAGGTCGCGGGGCAGTGCACGGTCGGTGCGGCAGAGCAGCATGTCGGGCTGGATGCCGATCGACCGCAGGTCGCGCACGCTGTGCTGTGTGGGTTTGGTCTTCAGTTCCCCCGCCGCACCGATGTAGGGCACCAGCGTGAGATGGATGTAGACGGTGTGCTCGCGGCCCACGTCCTGGCGGAACTGCCGGATGGCTTCCAGAAAGGGCAGACTCTCGATGTCGCCGACCGTACCCCCGATTTCGACCAGCACCACGTCGACATCGCGGCCGGCCGCCCGGATGCAGTCCTTGATTTCGTTGGTGATGTGCGGAATGACCTGGACGGTGCGCCCGAGGTAGTCGCCCCGGCGCTCCTTGGTCAGGACCGACATGTAGATCTTGCCCGTGGTCCAGTTGCTGTTCCGCGTGGCCGTCATGCGCGTGAAGCGCTCGTAGTGCCCCAGGTCGAGATCGGTCTCGGCGCCGTCATCGGTCACGTAGACTTCGCCGTGCTGATACGGGCTCATCGTCCCCGGGTCGACGTTGATGTACGGGTCGAATTTCTGGAGGGCGACGCGGTAGCCGTGTCCCTCGAGGATGGTCCCGATCGAGGCGGCGGCGAGTCCCTTGCCAAGCGACGAGACCACACCGCCGGTGACGAAGATGTATTTGGTGGGACGGGCTGTCTGCATGAGTCGGCTCTGGCGTTAGAGTGAGGTCAACAGGCGGCGGACACGCACGAGGTCGTCGGGGGTGTCTACGCCCATGGAATGGTACTCGGTTTCCACCACCTGGATGCGGTCGCCGGCGGCCAGCGCGCGCAGCTGCTCGAGCGACTCGACCGCCTCCAGTGCGGCGACCGGAGAGGCCGCGAGTCGCAGCAGCACCGGGCGCTGGTAGGCATAGAGCCCCAGGTGAATGCGCGCCTCGGCCGGCACGGGAGAGGCGCCGTCCCGGGAGGCGGGAATCGGGGCGCGGGAAAAATACAGCGCGTCGCCGGACGCCGTGGTGACGACCTTGACGGCGTGCGGGGACAGAAACTCGTCCACGTCGCGCACGGCCCGGCAGGCGGTGGCCAGCGCCGGCGGATTCGGTCCCAGCATCGGTGCCACCACCGCATCTATCACGTGGGGGTCGATGAGGGGTTCATCCCCCTGGACGTTCACCACGACGCGACACGGCAGGCACGCGACCACTTCGGCGAGCCGGTCGGTGCCGGTCAGATGGTCGGGCGATGTCATCACCGCGTCGCCTCCGAACCCTCGCACGGCGTCCGCAATGCGCTCATCGTCGGTGGCGACCACCACGGCGTCGATGCGGCGCGCCTGGCGGGCCCGTGCGACCACGTGGGCGACCATCGGCTGGCCGAGCAGGTCAGCGAGGGGTTTTCCAGGAAAGCGCGACGACTGATAGCGCGCCGGAATGACGGCGAGAACGGACGATTCAGTCAGTGAGGCAAGGGAACTGACCGGCACGGGCAAGTCTAGCATGTCGAGCGAGGCGGGGGGAACCGGGCACAGCCCTCGCCGTGGGAGGGGAGGTGGCCTGCGTGACCGCGGGGGCGGTGGGGGCCCTGGTGAGAGGGGACGGACAGCCCGAGGCCGAGCCTGCGGGCTGTCTTCCCGATGGTGCGGAGGCGGTCAGCGATTGACGGCGTTGCGAATGTCGCCGGTCTTGAGGAAGTCGCGGAGGGCCTCGGCGGTTTCAATGCCGACGAGTTCCTGGCCCTCCTTCGTCGATGCCGCGATGTGCGGGCTGGCCACGACCTGCGGCAGTTGCTGCAGGGTGTGGTCCTTCGTGGGCTCGCTGTCGTACACGTCCAGCGCGGCACCGGCGATGTGTCCGCTCTGGATGGCGGCCACCAGAGCGGGTTCGTCGATGAGGTCGCCACGGGCGGTATTGATGAGGCGCAGGCCCTTGCGGCACTTGGCCAGCTGCGCGGCGTTGAAGATGCGACGGGTCTTGTCGTTGGACGGCATGTGCAGCGACAGATAGTCGGCACGGGCGCACAGGTCGTCGAAGGAGACGAGTGCGATACCCAGCGCGGCCGCGTCGCTGGCAGAGACCGCGGGGTCATGGGCAATCACGGTCATCTCGAAGGCCTGGGCCCGCTTGGCGACGGCACGGCCGATGCGACCGAGTCCGGCCAGGCCCAGTACCTTGCCCCGAATTTCCTGTCCCATGAAACTCTTCTTGTCCCAGACGCCCTGCTTCATCGAGGCATCGGCGGCCGGCAGCTTCCTGGCCAGTGCCAGAATCTGGGCGAGGGCGAGTTCGGCGACGGAGATGCTGTTGGCACCGGGCGCATTCATGACCACGATGTTCCGGGCGGTGGCGGCCGGGACATCGACGTTGTCGACGCCCGTGCCGGCGCGGGCGATGGCCCGCAGACGGGAGGCCGCAGCGATGATGTCGGCGGTGACCTTGGTGGCACTGCGAACGACCAGAGCATCGGCGTCGGCGAGGTCGAGCTTCAACTGGTCGGCCGACCGGCCCGACTGGGCATCAATCGTCCACCCTTCGGCCCGCAGGACGTCGAGGGCGGAAGCAGGCAGGTCGTCAGCAACAACAATACGCACGGGATAGCACCTCCGGAAATTCAGATGAGGTCGCTATAATGACAGTTTGCGCAGACGAGCGGAAGAGACGTCTGCGGGAAGTGCAACATCCGTGGTGCACTTCGTGGAAATCTTCGGGATTGCACGCGTTACCGCACGGTTACACGGTGTTTTCCACACGGTTTTCCACAGAAGCTGTGGACGTGGAGCGGAGCGCGGGGCAGTTTGACCTAAATCGGACGGGAACGTTCAGGAGTGCTCACATGAATCGGAAGGTCACGGTAGTCGGAGGCGCAGGCAACGTCGGAGCGACGGTGGCGCGCGCGGTGTCGCAGAAGGAACTGGCGGATGTGGTGATCGTGGACATTGCGGCCAGCAAGGCAGCCGGCGTAGCCCTGGACATCTATCAGTCGTGCGCCATTGGCGGGTCGGCGTCGCGGGTGACCGGCGTGGGCGTCGAGGGATTTGCCGAGACGGCGAATTCGGACGTGGTGGTCATCACCTCGGGGATGCCCCGCAAGCCCGGGATGAGCCGCGACGACCTGCTGAACGTCAACTACAAGATCATGCAGGACGTGACGGCCGAGATTGTGAAGCACTCGCCGAACTGCATCATCGTTCCGGTGGCCAACCCTCTCGATGCGATGTCGCAGGCCGTGTTCCGACTGAGCGGCTTCCCCCGGGAGCGCGTGATGGGCATGGCGGGCGTGCTCGACTCGGCGCGCATGCGCACCTTCGTGGCCGAAGAGCTGAAGGTGTCGGTGGCTGATGTGACGTGCTTCGTGCTGGGGGGCCACGGCGACACGATGGTGCCGCTGCCGCGCCTGTCGACGGTGGCCGGCATTCCGCTGCCGGAGCTGATTCCCGCCGACCGCCTGCAGGCCATCTGCGACCGCACGGCCAATGGCGGCGCTGAAATCACCAAGCTGGTGGGGACCAGCGCGTGGTACGCGCCTGGCGTGTCCGCCGCGGACATGGTGGAAGCCATCCTGAAGGACCAGCAGCGGATCATGCCGTGCTCGGTCTACCTGCAGGGCGAATACGGCATCAACAACCTCTTCGTCGGCGTGCCGGTGAAGGTGGGGGCCCGTGGTGTCGAGCAGATCATCGAAGTGGCCCTGACCGAGGCCGAGCGCGCGGCGCTGCACAAGTCGGCCGGCGCGGTGAAGGAACTGGTCGACGTCATCGGCGTCTAGGCCGCTGGCGCCGTCTGGGGCGTGACACGCCAACGGCCGGCTCTCCGTGCAGGAGGGCCGGCCGTTGTCCTGTACCGGGATGCGTCAGAGCGACTACTTGGACGTCGCCGCACGCATGAAGTCGCGGTTCATCCGGGCGATGCTCGCGATGGAAATCTGCTTCGGGCACACCGCCTCGCACTCGCCCTCGTTCGAGCAGCTGCCGAAGCCCTCGGCATCCATCTGCTCGACCATCGCCGCCGCCCGTCGGTAGCGTTCGGGCTCGCCCTGAGGCAGCACGCCGAGGTGGGTGATCTTGGCCGAGGTGAACAGGTGTGCCGCGGCGTTCTTGCAGGCCGCCACGCAGGCGCCGCAGCCGATGCACTGGGCGTTGTCCATCGCCAGGTCCGCGAGGTCTTTCGGCACCGGCACGCTGTTGCCGTCTGGCGCGCCGCCGACGTTCATCGAGACGTAGCCACCGGCCGCGATGATGCGGTCAAAGGCCGTGCGGTCGACCACCAGGTCCTTGATGACCGGGAAGGCCTTGGCCCGCCACGGTTCGATGGTGATGGTGTCACCGTGCCGGAAGCGCCGCATGTGCACCTGGCAGGTGGTCGCCCCGGGATCGGGGCCGTGCGGAATGCCGTCGATCACTAGACCGCAGCTGCCGCAGATGCCTTCGCGGCAATCGGAGTCGAAGGCAATCGGGTCCTTCCCGGCGCGGATGAGGTCGTCGTTGACGACATCCAGCATCTCGAGGAACGACATGTCCGGGTGCACCTTGTCGGAGGTGTACGACTCGAAGCGGCCGGGGGCCGAGGGGCCCGCCTGACGCCACACGTTCAGGGTAATGGTCATGGCCATGGCGATTCGGTGTCCTCAGTGGGGCAGCGGCCCCGGTTACTTGTAGCTCCGCTGCGAGGGATGCACCTCGTCAAACGTCAGCGCCTCTTTGTGCAGGGCCGGCGTCTGGCCGACCCCGGTGAAT
>JBIIDF010000299.1:0-3829 GCA_044238535.1 Vicinamibacterales bacterium | reverse complement strand
GTGCGACCGTTGCCCGTGAGGTCATAGGAGGCCCCGAGGCGCCACACGGCAATGTCCTGCTTGATCACCTCGGTGCGCGACACCGACCGGGCGGGCGAGAACCGGCCCGCAGCATTCGACTGCTCCGGCACCACACCCACGTAGCGGTCCCAGCGACCGCCGACATTCAGCGTCAACCGGCCGGCCGACCAGGAGTCCTGCAGGAACAGGCCCAACACCGTGGCTTCGTTCTTGTTGGTGTTGGGCGTGTTGAACTGACGCACCTGAGTCGGCACGCCGTTGTTGTATTCCACGTAGTGGTCGCCCTGCACGAGGTATTCAGACTCGTACGACAGGCGTCCGAACTGCACGCCGCCCTTGAACAGGTGCTCACCGCCCCATCCGGTCTTGCCGATCGACACGATGTTGTCGAACTGCAGACGCGAGTTCGGCTGATGCTCTTCGCGGGTGGCGGCAAAGTCGGCCTCTGACCGCGCATTGTCCACACGACGGATGGCATCGGCCGGCGTCCCGGGCTGGTACAGATAGTTGGTCTGACCGTCCATCACGCTGAAGTTCGACTCGAACACCGCGCGCTTCAGGATACCGGTGTACTTGGCCTGGGTCGTCTGTACCGGGTTGGTCTGCACCAGCGAGGCGATGTCCGGCATGATGTTCGGCGGGGTGTCGCGCCGGTGGCCGCGGATCTTGTCGTTCCAGAGGTAGGACACCTGGAACTTGTTGTTCGGCGACATCTGGGCCACCATCTTGCCGGAGTAGTTCTTCAGGTCGTTATCGTCCAGCGCCTGCGACCCGTCGGGGTTGCGCGCGTTGACCAGCTTGTTCACCACCCACTTGCGGTAGGTGCCGTTCACCCACACGCGGTCTTTCACCAGGCGGCCGCCTCCCGACAGGTTGAAATCGTAGGTCTTGATGGTCGGATTCCCGAGGAAATTCGGGTTGATTTTCTGCGTGCCGGCCCAGTTTTCGGCCTGCAGGTCGTTATTGGCAAACGAGTACCGGGCGTTGCCGCGCCACTGGTTCCCACCGGCCTTGGTCACCATGTTGATCGAGACGCCGCCCGCCATCACTTCGGCCGGAATGGCCGACGTCATGTAGTTGACCTCTTCAAACATGCCCTGGTCGTAATACATCATCGTCGCGCCACCGCCGCCGCCCGGCCAGTTCACCGTCGCGCCGTCGATGTTGTAGCTCACGTCGTTGGTGTTCGAGCCGTGCGCCGACATGCTGCTCTGCTGCATCGACTGGGTACCGCCCACGTCATACGTGGCCACCTGCACGCCCGGGATCAGCTTGGCCAGTGACCAAGGATCGCGCCCCGAGGGCACGCCCTCGAGAATGTCCTGGCTCATGACGGTCTGCTGCACGTTCGACCGCACATCGACGGCCGGAGACGCCCCGGTGACCGTAATGGTCTCCTCGAGGCTGCCCACTTCCAGCTTCGGGTTGATGGTCGCCACAAACGCGGCGTTGATGCGGATGCCGGGCTGCTGAATGGTCTTGAACCCCTGCAGCTCGAAGGTCACGTTGTAGTCACCCGGGGGCAGGCGATCGAATCGATAGGCACCCGAGGCATCCGTCGTGAATGACTGGTTGCCGCCAATCAGGCGGTCACTGGCGATGGTCACCACCACCCCAGGCAGCACCGCCCCGCTGGTGTCAGCTACGACACCGGCAATGGACCCCGTCTGCACCTGCGCACTGGCAGACGACGCCAGCAACGCGGCCAGCAGGGCCGCCAACATACGTCGAACAATCATGTTTCCACTCCTCACGTTCGCCGGCCGGGATGGCCGACGCTCCCCCAACGGCGTGCGGACGCACGCCGGGCGGCACTTTACAGAGATTCGCCCCCGATGCCAACAGGTATTGGCGACACTCAGGTCACCAGGGGGGGGCAGAGACTCGACGATAGCGGGGGATGGGAACCGGGAGGGAGAGGCGGGCCAGTCGGCCCCGGACCGGTCAGGTGACCGGCCCGGGACCACCGGGTGTGTTAGAAACGCGCCGTCAGGCCGAAGCGGATGATCCGCGGCGTCAGGATGCGATTGGGCCGCCCCCACGTCGTGCCGATGGCCTCGTTCTGGCCCAGCACATGGTTGGCGTTGAGCAGATTGAACAGGTCAATCGTCGGCTCGAGGTTGGCCATCCCGATCTTGACCCGGCGGCTGAAGCGCAGGTCGAGGAACTGGTCGACGGTCTCGGTGCGATCGGTGCCGCGGGGTGTCAGGCGCACCGTCACGCTGGGCTGCGTCAGGGTCGGGCTCGTGAACGAGAACACCTGCGTCCGGTTCAGCGGATCGCCAGCACGCGCGTTGTACTTGGCTGCCACCACGATATCCCACAGCGGTGTGACATAGCTGCCCGAGAGGTTGAAGCTCCACGGAATGTCGATGAACACCGAGCCGCCGTCGCGGTTGATGAGGCAGTTCGGATCGTTCAGGATGCCGCACGCGCCCACACCCGCACCGGTCGTGTAGGTGCCGCTGTGCTCGAAGCCGCGGTGCCGCTGCAGCGACAGCCCGGCCAGCATCTGCCAGCGGTTCGACATGCGCTTCTGGATGTCGAACTGCACACCGTTGTAGGTGCTGCGCAGCTGCTCGACGTTGGTGATCTGGCGCTGCTGCAGGGTGCCGAACTGCGGCTGCAGCTTGTAGACCGTGATCGACTGCGTCTGGGCATTCACCGGGTCGGTGTAGGTCCGGGTCTCCGGCGTAAAGGCCGAGGCCGGACGCAGCACGTCGACCAGGCCGAGCCCGTCGCGGTGGTGCCGGCGGTGGTAGCTGATCCCGATGGCGAAGTTCCCGGCCAGCTGGTGCTCGATGCCCACGTTCATTTCGTCGTTGTAGGGACGACGCGCGTTCGAGTCGAACGTCGGGAACAGGCCCCGGCTGAACTGCGGAATAGCCCCGAGTTCGCCGGCGTCCAGACGGCGGTTGCTGTTGAGGTCCGTCCACGGCACATTCTGGGTCGCCAGGGCGTTGGGGTTCACCGCCTCGGCAATCTCCGATCCGAACTGGTTGTAGAAGCGGCCGTAGTAGGCCTTCAGTGCGGTCTTGCCATTGCCGAACACGTCATACGACACGCCGACGCGCGGCATGATGTTGAAGCTGAAGCGGAATACCTCGGCCTCGCCGAAGCTGCGGGCCGCCACATAGCTGCCCGAAGGGCTCGACTGGGCGGGCAGGCTCGCCCGCACGCCGTCCATGCGCACGCCCAGGTTGAACGTGGCCCGGCCAGCCACCCAGCGGTCCTGCAGGAACGCGCCCCAGGTCGACAGATGGTGGTCCGACTGAATCGGGGTGTTGGCAATCTGCGCCTGGAATGGCACGCCGTCGCGCATCTCCAGCAGGATGTCGCCGTTGCGGATGCGCTCGTATTCCATGCCCTCGAGCGAGATCTGCACCCCGGCCTTGAAGTCATGGGCGCCGGCCATGCTCGGCACAAAGTAGCTCATCGTGGCGTTCGCCTGCGTGCGGAAGTTCGGGTTCAGTGACTGAATCTCCGCCGCGTTCTCGCGGGTGAATCGCACCACGTCGCGCAGCGCGATGTCCTGCGGCGTCACGTCCTTCTGGTAGCGGCTCGGGAAGACGCCCCACATGCGGCCCACGCGCGCATCGAAGACCACCTTCTGCCCCAGCACCGAGTTGACCTGACCAACGAAATTCTGTGCGGGCTGGTCCTGCAGCACCGAGGCCTTGTCGGCCACGAACAGGTATGGAGAGTCGCGGCGGTGATACCGGAACTTGTCATTGCGGTTGAACATGAACGAGGCACGGTTATTCGGCGTCACTTGCGCCGTCAACTTGCCCATGTAGTTGTTGATCAG
>JBIIDF010000047.1:0-13484 GCA_044238535.1 Vicinamibacterales bacterium | reverse complement strand
GGCCGTGAACTCCTGCTGCAAGGCCAGGCGCCGCTGGTTCAGGCGGCCTTCGAGCGTCACAATCTGCCGGGTGAGCCGCGTGGACCGGTCGGCCAGCGTGGTCCGCAGGGTCTTGATCACCCCGGATGCATCTGTGAATGCCTTCAGGCCACTGGCGACCTGTGTGAACACACCCGTCGTGCTGCCGTCGCCGCGGAACAGATGTGCGACCTCGGACGGTTGGGACACCAGGGCCTGGTCGAAGGCGGTCGCATCGAGCACCAGCTTGCCGCTGGAGGTGAACTCGAGCCCCACCTGAGAGGCAGACGAGAACACCGTCGACGTGGTCTGCGTCGCCTGCAGCCGAGTGCGCAGCAGGGCACGGGCCTGGCGGAGGACAGGTTCCCGGCCGAGGCTGGCCGCCTCGTTCCTCTGGGCCGAGGCCACCTGCGCATTCATGAAGTCGACCAGCTCGTTGTAGGCCGTGACCAGCGCCTGCATCCGGGTGCGGGCCGTGGCAGGGTCGGCGGCCACCTCGACGGCCACAGGCGCGGCGGTCACTCTGCCGAGGGTCAGGGTCACCCCAGGCACCGCCGTGACCGTGTTGCTGCTGCTCGAGACGGGCACGCTGTTGATCTGCAGTTCGGCATTCCGGGCCACGGCCGCATTGTCCGCATCGGTGTCCCCGGTGGTGCCGTCGCCATCCGTGTCGATGAAGCCGAAGCCACTGCCACCGCTGGTGAGATCGGTCAGCGTGAAGGCCCCGGCCGTGCCGGTGTGTGTGGCCGTCAGCACCAGGCGATAGGCCTCGTTGCCGGACTGAATCACGGTCGCGCGCACCCCAAGATCGGTGCGGGCATTGATGGCCGAGGCAAGTCCGTTCAGCGAGGTGCTGCCGCCGAGGGGGATGTCCGTGGTGCCGATGCGGAAGATGCCGCCGGTCGCCACGTCGGCGGCCGGGTCTGACACGGTGCCAGACACGGTGACCTGGGCACGGGCCAGCGCGCTGACCTCCACCTCGTAGCGACCCGCCTGGGCTCCGGGGCCGGCGGCGGCCGACACCGCCGCGGTATCAGACGAGGTGGCGGTGAACGCCAGCAGCCCGACCGGTGCACTGAGTGCCCGGGCGGCAGACTCGACCGCGCCGATTCGCGTGGCCAGCGTCTGCAACTGGTCGGTCCTGGTCTTGAGTGCGGTCTGCTGGCTGTGCAGGGCCGTCAGCGGCTGACGCTCCTGCGCCATGACCGCATTGACGATGACGCTGAAGTCGATGCCGTTGAAGCCGCTGAATGAGATCCCGGTAGCCACGCGTACTCCTTCGGAAAAAATCTTCCGCCGGAAGTTATGCGAGAACCGTGCCCGCGGGGCCGGATACCGCACTCAGGCGGCCATCCGACCCCGCGGTTCGGCGGAGGACGCTGTGCTTAGCGGAGCAGCGACAGCACCGCGGAGGACTGCTGGTTCGCCTGCGCGAGGGCGGCCACGCCGCTCTGGCTCAGAATCGAGAACTTGGTCATGTTCGAGGCTTCCTCGGCCATGTTCGCATCGCGCACGCGGCTCTCGGCGGCCTTGAAGTTCACACCCTGGTTGGTGGCCAGATTGATGGCGAACTGCAGGCGGTTCTGCAGCGACCCGAGCGCGTTGGACACCTCGCCGAGCGTCTCGACCGCGGTCTTGATGGTGGCCACGGCCTCGGCGGCGTCTTCGGCGTCCGCAATGCTGATGGCATCGCCGTCGCCATCGGCAAGGTCGAGCCCGGTACCGCTGACGGCCGAGATCGTGCCCGTCACCACGCCCGACCCGTCGGCGCCGTCCGCGTCCTGGCTCATGTAGACCTGCACGTCCTCTTCGGCCGACAGCCCCGAGATGTTGGCCTGCCGGTCGATTTCGGCCACGAGGTCAGCAAATTCGGTGTTCAGGGATGTCCGAGTCGTGGCTGAGGTGCTGCTCGACGCGGCCTGCGCGGCCAGGGTGGCCAGGCGGTCGACCATCAGGCCGATGTTCGCCATGGCGCCGTCCTTGATCTGCAGGTTCGAGAGCGCATCGTTGGCGTTGCGGATGCCCTGGCTCACCACCGCCTGATCCACACGATAGCTGTTGGCTACCGCGAGGCCGGCGGCGTCGTCACCGGCCTGGTTGATGCGCAGGCCGCTCGACAGGCGGTTGATGGAGCGGTTCAGCAGGGCATTGGTCTGGTTGATGTTCGCCTGTGCATTGAGCGACGAGACGCTGGTAACGACTGAGAAAGAAGCCATCGAAGTCCTCCGTGAAGTGGAGGCCGGCGTCCCTGCCGGCCCGTGTCCGCCGCGACCCCATGTCGCCGTGAACACAGAGGTAATCGGAGCCTCGTGCCAGACCTTTAATGGGGGCGTCAGGTTGGCAGCGTTTTCGCTCTGTCCATGGCGCATGTTCACACCCACCGCGCCCGTGAGGCAGAACACCACAGATGTGGGGCACGAAACACCCCACCGTCTCAGACGGCGCCGCGATGTCGTCGCCCTGCTGAGCCTGCCGCTGATTGTGGCCGTGGTGGCCCTGGCGCAGATCTCCGAAGGCGGCACGTTGCGTGCGTTGGTGCAACCCACCGCCGCTCTCGTCGTGTTCGGCGGCACGGTGGCGGCGATGCTGCTCTCCTATCCCTCCGAGCTGCTGCGCCGGACCCTGCGTGCCGTGGGCAGTGTCTTCCACGTCGGGGTGGCGCCCAATACGGCCATGGTGCATCGCTTCGAGGTGTTGGCGGTCCAGGCCCGTCGCCATGGGGCCCTCTCCCTCGAAGGCGAAATCCCTGAGAATGACACCTCGTTTCTGTCACGCGCGCTGCAGCTGGTTGTCGATGGCATCGACCCGGCGTACGCCCGACGCACGCTCGAGGCGTACAACGATGCCCGCGAGTCCGCCGACCTGGAATGTGCCGAGGTGCTCGAGTCCGCGGCCGGCTATGCGCCGACGCTCGGCATCGTGGGCACCGTGATGGGCCTCATCCAGGTGCTGAAGCAGCTGAGCGCCCCGGCCGCGATGGGTGAGGGGCTCGCCGTCGCCTTCGTGGCCACCCTGTACGGTGTGGGTCTGGCCAACCTGTTCCTCATTCCCCTCGCCACCCGCCTGCGCGCACACGCCCGCAGTGCTGCGGTGACACGCGAGCTCATCGTCGAGGCGGCCGTCGCGATCCGCACCGGCGTGCATCCGAGGCTGGTGTCGACCCAGCTGGAAGGCTACGTCCGCTCAGGGGAGCGGCCGGTCGGCTTCTGGGGAGACTGACCGTGCCGCGCACCCGGTCCCGACGGCCCCAGCATGACCGATGGCTGGTGTCGTATGCCGATTTCACGACGCTGCTGTTTGCCTTTTTCGTGGCCGTCTATGCCGTCACGTTGTCCGACCGCACGCAACTGGACCGCCTGGCGGATGGTCTGACCGGCACGCCAGCCCCTCGGCGCGAGGCGGACGCGCTCCGCCATGCGCTTGAAGACCACCTCGGTGCTGATGTGGCGACCGGGCAGGTGGAGGTCAGGGAGGACCCCCGCGGGGTGGTTCTGGCGGTCCCCGTCAGCTCGGCATTTGCCGATGGTGATGCCGTCCTGTCGGACGAAGCGGCAGCCCTGGTGCGACGGATTGGTGAGGCCTTGTCGCGGCTGCCGTATCCGGTGCGGATTGAAGGGCACACCGACAACCGGCCGATTGTGACGGACCGGTATCCGTCGAACTGGGAATTGTCGACAGCGCGCGCGGCCGCCGTAGTGGCCGTCCTCGTCGAGGAGGGGCACCTCGCACCCGAACGGTTCTCCGTGGCGGGCTATGCGGAGCATCGTCCTCTGGCCGACAACGCCACGGCCGAGGGCCGTGCGGCTAACCGGCGCGTCGACATCGTGGTCCTGGGGCGGCAGGCCGCCGAGACTCACGAACCGCCCCTGTCGTCGCCCTGACTCAAGCTTTGACGGCGATGACCGATTTCAAGGAGACATGGAGACTGTCTCCTTTCCCCCGGTCCATGCGACGGCGCGCCAGTGGCAGGTGACGGCGGCCTTCTTCGCCCAGGCGATCGGGTCGACTGATGCCGTGGCGTCGGTCGTGGCGGCCCTGTATCGGCATGACCCGGACACGCTCACCCACGTGCGAAGGGTCGCCCGGCTGGTCGGTGTCATTGCCGGCGAAATGGGACAGGGGCCCGCGCAACGGGCGCAGGTCGAGCAGGCGGCGCTGCTGCATGACATCGGCCGGCTGATCCTGGCCGATGGCGCGCCCCTGCCGGTCGCGGGTCCGGCCGCGCACCTGGCGGCCGCGACCATGCGGCAGCGCGTGCAGCAGGTGCGACTGGTGACCGAGGCCGTGGCCGACCTGCCGTATCTGCGACCGGTGGCGGTCCTGCTCGAATCCTCACTCGAGTGCTATGACGGCAGCGGCTTCCCCCGAGGGTTGCGGGGACACGATATTCCGCTGGGGTCGCGCATTCTCTCGGTGGCCGACACCGTCGACGCGCTCACGTCGGTCTGTGCCGCCCTGCAGTGTCCCCCCGACGTCGCGGCTCGGGAGATCGTGCAGCGGAACGGCGAGCGGTTCGACCCCGAGGTGGTGCAGGCCTGGCTGCAGGCCACCCACACGCCTGTGCTGATGATGCCGTCGGTTGACCCGGCGGCCCGACGGATGCATTGACACGAAAGGAGACACAGCGATGCTGGCGCTGCTCGGAATCGTGGTGGTGATCGCGTCGGTGATCGGGGGCTTCCTGATGGCCGGCGGCAACCTCGTGCTGCTGCTGCAGCCGTCCGAGTACGTGACGATCGGCGGCGCCGCCATCGGCAGCATGCTGGTCAGCACACCACCTGCGGTGATGGCCCGGATGCTGACGCAGCTGGGCAGGGTCTTCGGCAAGGGGCTCGGGAAGGACGACTTCGCGCAGCTGCTGGCCATGCTGTATCAGGTGTTCCGCACCGCGCAGCAACAGGGCGCGATGGCGCTCGAATCGCATTTCGAGAAGCCGGCCGAGAGCAGCATCCTCTCACAGAACCCGACGTTTCTCGCGCGGCACCAATCGGTCGACCTGCTGGCCGACTCCATCAAGATCATCATCATCGGAGGCATGCAGCCGCATGACCTCGAAGCCCTGATGGATTCCGATATTGAGGTGCATCACCACGATGAACTGGCGCCGGCCGGAGCGCTGGCCAAGGTGGCCGATGCGCTGCCTGGTCTCGGCATCGTCGCCGCCGTGCTGGGGATTGTGATCACCATGCAGGCCATCGACGGACCACCCGAGGAAATCGGGCAGCATGTCGGCGCGGCGCTCGTTGGCACGTTCCTCGGCATCCTCCTGTCGTACGGATTTGCGCAGCCGCTGTCCGGTGCCATGGAAACCCGTGTCCACGACGATGGTCGCTATGAGCAGTGCATCAAGGCCGGAGTGATGGCGATGTACAAGGGGTTGCCTCCGGCGCTGGCGGTGGAGTTTGCCCGGCGCGTGCTGCCGCATCAGGTACGGCCCAGCTTCGATGACACCGAGAAGCTCTGTCGCGGCGCCGGTAAGGGTGCCGGGGAACAGAAGGCCGCGTAATGCCTCTCCCAGGAGCGAAGACGCCGATCATCATCGTCCGCAAGAAGGTCCACGGACACCGGGCGCATCATGGCGGCGCCTGGAAGGTGGCGTATGCCGACTTTGTGACGGCGATGATGGCCTTCTTCCTGGTGATGTGGCTTGTGTCCCAGAGCCAGGATGTGCGGGCCGCCGTGGCCAGCTATTTCAAGGATCCGGGGGTGTTCGACACGGTGCGCTCGCAGGGGCCGCTCGAGGGGGCTGAGGCAATACCCGTCGACGCGGACGAATTCGCATCGCTGCGCGAGGCGGCCGATCGGATCAGGCAGGAAATTGCGAACGCGCCGGAGCTGAGCGAACTGAAGGACCAGATCGAGATGACGGTGACGCCCGAGGGGCTGCGGATCGAACTGGTCGACAAGGAAGGGTCGAGCTTCTTCAACGCGGGCAGTGCGAACCTGCTCGGGGAAAGCCAGAACATTCTGACGATCATCGCCCGTCAGGTGGGTACGCTCGACAATCCGGTGACGATGGAAGGCCATACCGATCGGCTGCCGTACGCGCCGGGTGCGGCCTACGGTAACTGGGAGTTATCGACGGACCGTGCCCACTCGGCCCGACGGGCGATGGAGGTGGGGGGTATCAGGGCGACCCAGATTCAGAGCGTGCGCGGGTTGGCGGACACGACGCTGCGGGTGACTGACAACCCCCTCGACCCGAGGAACCGGCGCATCAGCATCATTGTGAAGAGCCAGGCCGCCATGGACCTCGAAAAATCACTGAGAACCGCACGTTCGAAGTAGAGTGAGCGCCATGCGTACCGTGGCTGTATTCGTGGCGGGGCTGAGCCTCGCGTCCCTGTTGATGGTGTCGATGGCGTCGGCGCAGGGCCCTGCGCCGACCGCCGCGGCCGTGACCCCACAGGCACCGGCGTCGCGCCCGGTCACGCGGCCGACGGCGGTCAGGCCGTCTGACAGCACGGGGACGCCCCCGGCGTGGCGGCTCGACCCCGTCCGTCTGGCGCGACTTCGGCAGCTGATCGACCAGTACGTGGCCGAACAGAAAATCGGTGGAGCCGTGGCGCTGGTGCTGCAGGACGGGCTTCCCGCGATCGAAGTGACGTCGGGTTGGCGCGACCGAGAGGCCAGGGTGCCGATGACGGCCGACAGCCTGTTCCGCATTGCATCGCAGACGAAGGCCGTCACCAGTGTGGCGATCATGATGCTGGTGGAAGAGGGTCGCATCGGGCTGACCGATCCGGTGGCGCGC
This sequence comes from Vicinamibacterales bacterium, assembly GCA_044238535.1. Lineage (GTDB taxonomy): Bacteria > Acidobacteriota > Vicinamibacteria > Vicinamibacterales > UBA2999 > VFZN01. Next base: position 6,712 of record JBIIDF010000047.1, on the reverse strand, counting down.
TTTATTCCCGCCTTTGCGAAAACGACGGTCAGCGTCGTGGGACCTGACGGAATTGCGTCGATTGTCCCCGCGAAGCGGGCGATCACCATCGCGGATTTGCTGACACACACCGCCGGCATCTCGTATGGCACAGCTCCTCGACTTGCGAGCCTGTATGAAGCGAAGGGCCTCGGGCCCGCCGCGGGGCTCGGCTGGTACACGGCCGACAAGACCGAAGCCATCTGCGACACGATGGAACGGCTGGCGACGCTCCCCTTCGAGGCGCAGCCCGGCGAGGCCTGGGTCTATGGCTACAACACGGATGTGCTGGGGTGCGTGGTCGAGCGTGCCTCGGGTCGGTCGCTCGACGAGTTTTTCCGTGTGCGCATCTGTGAACCGCTGGGGCTCCGGGATACGTTTTTTTTCGTGCCGCCGGACAAGCGCGCACGTCTGGTGACGGTGTACGCGAACGACCCCGATGGATCGCTGGTGCGCGCACCCGAGGGCCCGCGCGGACAGGGGCAGTATGCCGAGGGTGCCCGGCGCAGCTTCTCAGGGGGCGCAGGCCTCGTGTCGACGGCCGCCGACTACGCCCGGTTCCTCGAGATGGTGCGGCGCGGCGGGGCGATTGATGGTGTGCGGTTGCTGTCGCCGCGCAGCGTGGCGCTGATGACGCAGAATCAGATTGGTACGCTCTACAGCTCGCGGGGCATGGGGTGGGGCCTCGGCTTCGAGACCACCGACCGGGCGGGCGGCAATGGACTGGAACCGGCAGGGGCGTTCGGGTGGGCGGGCGCGTATTCGTCGGTGTATCGCGTCGATCCGGAGGGACGGATGGTGATGGTCCTGATGCTCAATCAGCTGCCTAACACCTCGGACATCCGCAGCAAGTTCCAGACGCTGGTGCATCAGGCAATGCTGCCGACCGGTGTTCGGTGACCGGCGATCTGCCCCGGGCCCGCGGGGCCTGGCGAGCGGGCGTGCAGGACCAGACGCTCGGGACGTGACGCGGCCGGAGCCCTAGCCCCGGCCGTGCCGCGTGTGTGCGCGCTACTTCGCGGCGAAGCAGTAGAAGTAGCCGTTGCCGCCGGTGGCAATCAGGTTCGGCTGGCTGCAGCCCTTCGACGCGTGTGCGTTGTTCCACGACGTGGGGTTGGCGCCGCCACCCTGCCGGTCGTGATGGCCCACCTGGGCCGAGCCGGCGTCCTGGCTCGTCCAGTTGCTGCACGTGTGGTCTTCGCCGGCCGGGAACCCCGTCCCGTCGAGATTCGAGCCCGTCAGGATGTCGTGCTGATTCGGCGTGTCACCACGGCCGTTCACGACCTGGCCCTTTTCGTTGAGCTGCGTCTCCTTGGTGAGGCCGTTCTTGTCCGAGTGCAGGTCGGCCACGCTCGCGGCAATCTGCACGCCCTTGCTGTTGAACCACGGTCCCGCGCCGATGCGGTCCTTGGCGTGCACGGCATTCGGGCCCTGCGTGCTCAGGTAGGCGCGCCACTGCTTGCTGCCGGCCCCGACGGCGCTGGCCAGCTTCTGGCAGTGCGCGTCCGCGCCCGCCAGACCACCGAGGTTGGCTCCGTTGCCCGAGCCCACGCTCGTGATGAAGAAGCTCATCTTCGGATCCGCCTGCGCCGCACCCTGTGCCTGCACGAGATGCACAGCGGCTGCCAGGCCTGCCGCCACCACCACTGCCCACGTCATCTGCTTCACGGTGATTCCTCCCGCCTGACCAGTCATGGGGTCAGAACGTCCAATCGTAGCGAATTTTCCACCTTCCCCTATCATGGGCGCCATGACCTCAGAGGAATTCCGTCGTTTCGGGCACGCGATTGTCGACATGGTGGCCGATTACCGGGACCACGTGGACACACGGCCTGTGCGTGCGACCGTGGCGCCCGGTGACATCAAGGCGATGCTGCCGGCGGCGCCGCCCGCCGATCCCGAGCCCTTCGCGCAGGTGCTCGCCGATGTGGAGCGCGTGGTCATGCCGGGGTTGACGCACTGGCAGCATCCGTCGTTCTTCGGCTATTTCCCGTGCAACGGGCTGCCGGCGAGTGTGCTTGGCGACTATCTCAGCACCGGACTCGGCGTGCTCGGGCTCGCCTGGCAGTCGAGCCCGGCCCTGAGCGAAATCGAGGAAGTGACGACCGGCTGGATGCGGCAGATGCTGGGGCTGCCCGAGGGATGGCACGGCGTGATTCAGGACACGGCCTCGACGTCGAGCCTGCTGGCGCTGCTGTGCGCACGCGAGCGCACCACGGGCTTCGGCGCGACCCGGGGAGGATTGCAGGCCGAGGAGGCGCCGCTCGTGGTGTACGTGTCGTCGCATAGCCACAGTTCGGTGGACAAGGCCGCCCTGCTGGCCGGATTCGGGCGGGCGCATGTGCGGGTGGTCGAGCACGACGCCACGTATGCCATGAATCCCGAGGCGCTCGAAGCCGCGGTGCAGGCCGATCGCGCGGCGGGACTGCGCCCGTGTGCGGTGGTGGCGACCACGGGGTCGACGTCAACGACCGCGTGCGATCCTCTTGAGGCGATCGCGCAGGTGGCGCGGGGCCATGGCCTCTGGATGCATGTCGATGCGGCGATGGCCGGGTCGGCCATGATTCTGCCCGAGTGCCGTCATCTGTGGGCTGGCGTAGAACACGCCGATTCACTGGTACTCAATCCGCACAAGTGGCTGGGGGTTGCCTTCGACTGCTCACTCTATTTCGTGCGCGATCCGCAGCATCTCGTGCGCGTGATGTCGACCAATCCGAGCTACCTGCGCACGGCGGTTGATGATCGAGTCACCAACTATCGAGACTGGGGCATTCCGCTGGGGCGGCGGTTCCGGGCCCTCAAGCTGTGGTTTCTGATTCGCGAGCAGGGCGTCTCAGGCCTGCAGACGCGCCTGCGTCGTGACCTCGACAATGCCCGGTGGCTCGATGCCCAGGTCCGGACATGCCCCGACTGGTATGTCGTGGCGCCCGTGCCCCTGCAGACGGTCTGCGTGCGGCACATGCCGGCCGGTTGTGCCGGAGAGGCGCTCGACCGGCACACCCTCGCGTGGTGCGAGCGGGTGAATGCGTCGGGCGCGGCCTACTTGACGCCGGCCATGCTGGACGGGCACTGGATGGTGCGCGTCTCGATCGGGTCGGAACAGACCGAGCGCACACACCTCGAGGCGCTTTGGAAGACGATGCGCGAGGCCGCCGAGCACCCCGACGCGCCGGCGGCCTGACGGACGCGGGGCGCCACCGGCCCACGACGACCACCTGACGCCGCAGGGGGCGCAGGGGCCGCGGGTGTGCCCGTCGCGTGTGCCCGGCGCGGACGGTCAGTCGCGCAGGGCCGCCAGCAGGGCGTCGACGGTCTTCTTCGCGTCGCCGAAGAGCATGCGCGTGTTGCCGAGATAAAAGAGTGGGTTCTCGACGCCCGCATAACCGCTGGCCATGCCGCGCTTGAGCACGATGCTCGTGCGGGCCTTCCACACCTCGAGCACGGGCATGCCGTAGATGGGGCTCGACGGATCATCGAGCGCACCCGGGTTGACGATGTCGTTGGCACCGATGACGATGACGACATCCGTCTCGGGGAAGTCGTCGTTGATTTCGTCCATTTCCAGCACGATGTCGTAAGGCACTTTGGCCTCGGCCAGCAGCACGTTCATGTGTCCGGGCAGCCGGCCGGCCACCGGGTGAATGGCAAAGCGCACATCCACGCCGCGCTCGCGCAGCAGTTTGGTGATTTCGTACAGTGGATACTGTGCCTGGGCGACAGCCATGCCGTAGCCGGGGACGATGATGACGCGCGAGGCCTGTCGCAGCAGGTCGGCCGTGTCGGTTGCGGTGATCGACACCACCTCACCCTGCGGCACCGCTCCGGCGGCCGGGGCAGTGCCTTCCGCAGCGCCGAAGCCTCCGAGAATGACGCTCAGGAACGAGCGGTTCATGGCCGCGCACATGATGTAGCTCAGGATGGCGCCGCTGGACCCCACCAGCGCGCCGGTGATGATCAGCAGGTCGTTGGCCAGCATGAAGCCGGCGGCCGAGGCGGCCCATCCCGAATAGCTGTTCAGCATCGAGACCACGACCGGCATGTCGGCCCCGCCGATGGCCATCACAAGATGAATGCCGAGGAGTGAGGCGAGCACCGTGCACAGCACCAGCGGCATCACGGGCGGATGCCCGCCGGGGCCGTCCACGCCGACAAACTGCGTGGCCAGCACGACGCAGGCGGCGACCATGGCCAGATTGAGCGCATGGCGGCCGGGCAGCAGCAGGGGCTTACTGGCGATGACGCCCTGCAGTTTGCCGAAGGCGATGATCGACCCGGTGAACGTCACGGCGCCGATGAAGACGCCAATGAAGATTTCCACCTCGTGAATGCGGGCTTCGGCACCTGTGAGTCCGGACGACGGGCCGAGCAGCGAGGCAAAGCCGACAAGCACGGCCGCGGCACCGACAAAGCTGTGCAGGATGGCGACCAGCTGCGGCATGGCGGTCATTTCGACGCGCGCCGCGAGCACGGCCCCAATGGCCCCACCCGCAGCCAGCATGCCGATCAGCAGGCCGTAGCTGGTGACCTGCGGGGCAAGCACCGTGGCCAGCACCGCGAGCAGCATGCCGAGGATGCCGTAGAGGTTGCCACGCCGCGCGGTGGTCTGCGCCGAGAGGCCGCCCAGGCTGAAGATGAACAGCAGGCCGGCCAGGATGTACGAGACGGTGACAAGTGAAACAGGCACGAAATTCCCCGAAGTCTTCGACGGTGTGTGACAGCGCGCCTAGTCGCGACTGAACATCTTCAGCATGCGCTGGGTGACCAGAAAGCCCCCGGCGATGTTGATGGTCGCCAGCAGGATGGCCAGGCCGCCCAGCACGACGGCCGGGTCGGAGAGCGGCCCGCTCACCTGCAGCAGGCCGCCGATGACAATGATGCCGCTGATGGCATTGGTCACGCTCATGAGCGGCGTGTGCAGGGCCGGAGTCACATTCCAGACCACCTGCCAGCCCACCACACAGGCCAGCGCAAACACGGTGAGGTGCGCCAGGAAGGAGGGCGGTGCCACCAGGCCGATGCCGGCAAAGGCCAGTGCACCCGCACCCAGCGCGATGAGACTGCCCGACCCCGGTGGAGCATCGCTCGACGCCCCGTGTCCGTGTCCGCTCCTGGCCTTTGGCTTGGCGGGTTTCGTGGCGGGTGCCGCGGGGGCGGGGGCCTGCGCGGGTGCGGCCGGGGCCTTGGCCGCAGGCGCGGGCGACGGTTCACGCTTCGGCGCCGGCCACAGCAGCGTGCCCTCATGCAGCACAATTGCGCCGCGCACCACGTCATCCTCGAGGTTGATGTGGAAGCCGGTGCCGCCGCCCATGTCCGACAGCAGGTGGGCGAGGTTGTTGCCGTAGAGCGTGCTGGCGGTCGGCGCCATGCGGCTCGGCAGGTCGGTGTAGCCGACGATGTGCACGCCGTGGCGCACGACGGCCTGCCCGGGCACGGTGAGGGCGCAGTTGCCGCCGGTCTCTGCGGCCAGGTCGACAATGACCGAACCGGGCCGCATGCTGGCGACCATCTCGTCGGTGATGAGGACCGGCGCAGGCTTGTTGGGAATGAGGGCCGTCGTGATGATGATGTCGACGTCGCGCGCCTGTGCGGCGAACATCGCCATCTCGGCCGCAATGAACGCGGGGCTCATCTCTTTCGCATAGCCGCCGCCGCCGTCGCCATCCTCGTGCACGTCGAGTTCGATGAACTCGGCGCCCATGCTCTGCACCTGCTCCTTGACGGCGGGGCGTGTGTCGAAGGCCCTGACCATGGCACCCAGGCCGCGCGCGGCCCCGATGGCGGCGAGCCCGGCCACACCGGCGCCGATGACGAGCACCTTTGCGGGCGGCACCTTGCCGGCCGCGGTCATCTGTCCGGTGAAGAAGCGGCCGTAGCACGTGGCCGCTTCAACAATCGCCCGGTAGCCCGAGATGTTGGCCATCGACGACAGCGCGTCGAGCTTCTGGGCGCGCGTGATGCGGGGCACCGCGTCCATGGCGAACACGGTGGCCTTGCGGGCCTGCAGCCGCTGCACCAGGTCGGTGTGGCGCCCCGGATAGAGAAAGCTGATGATCGTGCCGCCCTCGCGGAGCAGGTCGGCCTCATGCACGCCAAGTGCGGGATGCACGTCTGGGGGCTGCACCTTCAGGACGATGTCGCCGGCGGTCCACAGCGCGCGGGTATCGGCCTCGATGCCCGCCCCCGCAGCCCTGTAGTCATCGTCGCTGAACGAGGCGGCGAGGCCTGCGCCCGATTCCACCGTGACGGCAAAGCCCATTTTAACGAGACGCGCGACGTTCTCCGGACTGGCGGCGACGCGGCGTTCGCCGGCGCGGCACTCCTTCGGAATAGCCAGAAGCATGATGGCCGCGATTATACGTCCCCGCTCTGCATTCAAGTGCGCCAGAGGGCGTAACGTCCCCGACGAGGGATGGCCTGGGCTGTCAGCGGTTATCGTCCTGGCGGACGCGGCGGGGTCCGCGGCTCGAGCACGAGCGTGTTGCCGACATACTCGGTGATCGAGAGCCGGCACGACCACGGCTCGCCGATGAACCGGGTGGCATGCCAGGTGTTCGCCGGCACGTAGACAACGTCGCCTTCGCTGGCGATGAACGGCGGCTGGCCCTCGAAGGCGTAGCGAATCTGGCCGGCAAAGACGAGCCAGGCCTCGGCGCTCTCGGCATGGAAGTGCCCGCGATCGTTCGGGTCGAGCGGC
>JBIIDF010000046.1:0-13489 GCA_044238535.1 Vicinamibacterales bacterium | reverse complement strand
CGCTGCGCCGCGCGCACGTCGTCTTCGGTGAACGCGGCGGCCAGATAGTCTTCGGTCTCGAGCCACCGGGCAATCTGCGCGGGTGAGAGCTTCAGGGCCTCGAGCCGAGCCGGGTCGAGGAAAATCTGATTATTGGCCGCATCGCCGTAGTAGGTGACGAGCGACTTGCCACCGGGATCGAACTGCGCGTGCAGACGGTCGACGATCTGGGAGGTGAAGAAGCGGCGCCCGGGCGGCGGTTCCGACGGCATCCCGTGGTCGGCGGTCAGCGCCAGCAGGCGTCCGCCGGGACCGGCCTTCCGGTCGATGACCTCGAGGAGGCGGGTGACCTGCCGATCGAGTTCCTCATAGAGGGCGCGCATTTCGGGCGCGTCCGGGCCATATGCGTGGCCCACATAGTCGGGCCCTTTCATGTTCACCAGCAGCAGATCGGTGATGCCATCGGCGCCGAAGGCTTCCTGCGTGGCCACGGCGACTAGCGCATCGCCCTCGAATCGCTGATACAGACTCGAGGCGCGAAACAGGTTGGGGTTCGAGATGTCGTGTCCCATCCAGCGCCCGCCGGCGGCGTCCCAGTAGGACTTGCCGTTGATGGCTGACAGATAGGCCGGCATGCGGTAGCACTCGGGGTTCGACTCCCAGCCGGCGTCGCGGGTGGCGTAGCTGGCCGCCAGCACGGGGCGGCCGTTCACCAGACAGGCGCCCCGTCCGACGAGGCCGGCTGCGGCGCGGATGGCTCCGCCCTGTCCAGCGATGATGGCGCGTCCGTCCGTGGCCAGATTCCAGCTGTCCGCCAGAGTGAGGGCCATCAGCTCGCGCGGGTCGAGCTTCTCGTAGGCCGGCTGGGGCTTCCGGGTGACGCGGTTGAACAGGTTGTTGGCGGCCAGCCCGTGAAAGCGGGGGTCGGTGCCCGTGCCGATGGTCGCGTGTCCGACACTCGTGAGGGTCGGCAGATAGTTGATGTGTGTGTTGCCGAACCAGGCCCCCTCAGCCTTCAGGCGCGACAGGGTGGGCATCACGGCGGCATAGTGCTCGAAGGCGTCGGCGCGCATGCCGTCCATCACGAGCAGGACGACGATGCGCGGCGCGACTGCACCGGGCACGAGCGCGTCGCGCAGCACCTGTCCGGTGAAGGTTGGCAGCGCTGGAGCGCCGATGGCGGCGGCGAGCGTGGCAGCCACGTCCTGCTGGGTCGCCGGCGCGGCAAAGCTGCCGCGGGTCACGAGGCCCGGACCATGAAACAGCAGAGGGATGTGCGTGTCGTAGTCCCACGGCGACCCGTGCATGAACCCGTACAGGGGGTCGCGCTCGGTGATGACCGTGCCTTCCTGGGGAATGACGAAGAGCTGGCCGCTGCGTCCGGGGAAATAGCCGCGGGCGAACATGTCGAGCCAGCCCTCTCGGCGCCGCAGATCGTCAGGGGTGGTCTGCCGGCGCTGGGCCGTGGTGGCGGTGGGACGGCTGGTGGTGCCGGCGCAGCCTGCGCAGCCCGCGAGCAGCGTCAGGGTGCCCACCAGCACAGAAAAATGAAGCAAATGCCGGTTCGTCATAGGATGATGGAAGGGAATCAACTGGCGCCCCGAAAATACCACGGGGCGCACCACGAAGGGTGACAACGAGATGACGGCACGAGTGTTGGGTTCCGTGGCCACGGGCGTGGCCGGAGTGATGCTGGTGAGTGCACTGGCGGTCAGCGCCTCGGCGCAGGCCCCGAAGTCGATTACGGCCGGTGTCTACACCAAGGCGCAGGCCGACCGCGGCAAGGACACCTTCTCGAAGAACTGCATCGACTGCCATGAGGCCGATCGCTTCACCGGGCCGGCCTTCATGGCCGACTGGAACGGCAAGGCGCTGTCGAGCCTCTGGGACAAGGTGAACTCGATGCCCGAGGACAACCCGGGCAGCCTCAAGCCCCAGGAATACGCCGATATCCTCGCGTTCTTCCTGAACATCGGCCAGTTCCCGGCGGGTGAGGCCGAGCTGCCGGGCGACGCGGCGGCGATGAAGGGCTACTGGGTCGAGCCGGTCAAGAAGTAACCGCGCGCGATTCGTCGGTGCCGTGGTCCGGTGCCGCGCAACTGTGCGACCGCTGCAGGACAGGCCGCAGCGCCTGTCCGGGCGGTCGCTTTCGTGAAGGAGCAGAGGCCCGTGGCCAAGATCACAGTGAAGAACCCCGTCGTTGAGATGGACGGGGATGAAATGACCCGCATCATCTGGCAGAGGATCCGCGAACAGCTCATCCTGCCGTATCTCGACATCGACCTGAAATACTTCGACCTGGGCATCGAGGCCCGCGACCGTACCAACGACCAGGTCACGATCGACTCGGCCAACGCGACGCGCGAGTTCGGGGTGGCCGTCAAGTGCGCCACCATCACGCCCGATGAAGCGCGCGTGAAGGAGTTCGGGCTCAAGCAGATGTGGCGGTCGCCGAATGGCACCATCCGCAACATCCTCGACGGGACGATCTTCCGTGAGCCCATCATCTGCCGCAATGTGCCCCGCCTGGTCGGACACTGGGACAAGCCGGTGGTGGTGGCCCGCCACGGTTTCGGCGATCAGTACCGCGCCCAGGATTTCCACTTCCCCGGTGCCGGCACCATCACCATCAGCTGGACGCCAGAGGGCGGCGGTGAGCCGATTGCCCGCGAGGTCATCAAAACCACGGGTGGCGGTGTGGCCATGGGCATGTTCAACCTCGATGCCTCGATCGAGGGCTTCGCGCGCGCCTGCTTCACCTATGCGCTTGGCCGCAACTATCCGGTCTACCTGTCGACCAAGAACACGATTCTCAAGGTCTACGACGGCACCTTCAAGAACACGTTCCAGGCCGTCTACGATGCCGAGTTCAAGACGGCGTTCGAGGCGCGTGGGCTCACCTACGAGCACCGTCTCATCGACGACATGGTGGCCTCCAACCTCAAGTGGAACGGCGGCTACCTCTGGGCCTGCAAGAACTACGACGGCGACGTGCAGTCGGACACCGTGGCCCAGGGCTACGGCTCGCTCGGGCTCATGACGTCGGTGCTGATGTCGCCCGACGGCAAGGCGGTGGAAGCCGAAGCGGCACATGGCACCGTCACCCGCCACTACCGCATGCACCAGCAGGGCAAGCCGACGTCGACCAATCCGATTGCGTCGATTTACGCGTGGACGCGCGGGCTCCAGTACCGCGGCCGCTTCGATGACACACCCGATGTCGTGCGCTTTGCCGAGACGCTCGAGCAGGTCTGCGTCGATGTGGTCGAGTCGGGCCGCATGACCAAGGACCTCGCCATTCTCATCCGGCCCGATCATCCGTATCTGTCGACCGACGAGTTCATCTCGGCGATTGATACGGAGCTGCGCGCCCGGATGTCGCACTAGCCATGGCGATGGCCGCGGTTCTCGCGGCCCTCGTCTCGGCGACGCTCACAACCCCGATGGCACAGGCCCCTCCGGCCTGTGCCACCTGGTACGCCTGCCGTGAGGCGACCGAGCAGGCCCTCCTCGATTCCCGCTACGAAGACGCACACGACCTGGCCTGGCGCGCCGTGCAGCGCGGGCCCAAAGACGACCCGGCGCTGCTGACGCTGCTGGCGCGCACACAGGCGCTCAGCGGGCGCACGGACGATGCGCTCGTCATGGTGCGTCGCCTCACGGATCGAGGTGTGGTTGTCGCCGCACGCACCGACGAGGCGTTTGCGCGGCTTCGTTCGCGCGCCGCCTGGGCCGATCTCGAGGCCAGGCTCGCAGCCCTCGAGCAGCGACTGGCCGAGGCGCCCTCGAACGCGCCCCTCGCGGAGCCCGCGCCTTCCCGTGCCACGTCGACTGCACGCACGCCCCTCCGGCGCGCCGGACCCACCGACGTTGCGTCGGGTGTGAGTGCGCGCGACTCCATCACCACTGCAGGGGCGCGTGCGTCCGCATCCACCGCCTCTCCAGGGGCATCACCCGCACCGGCGGGTCGCGGCACGGCGTCCTCGCGAACGGAAACTCCCCCGCCGGTTTCGCCTGCGGTGAGCAACGACGACGAGGCTCCCAGAGCCGCGCGCGCCTCGCGTGCGGTCAGTGCGACCGCATCTCCAGCCGATGTGTCTGCACCATCAGCAATCTCTTCCGCACCGGGCACCAAGGCCCCTGCGGGTACGGCGGAGACCACGGCGCCGTCCTCTGGGACTACCTCTCGGACCGCTGCGAGTACGACGACCACGGCAACCGCACCGGCCCGAAGCGGATCTGCCCATACGGCACCGACCGGCCCGGCGGCCGCCTCCGCGGCACGACCGCCTGCCGCACCGTCGCGTTCGGCATCGACCACCGCTGCCGCTGCGACGGCCGTGGTCGAGGTGCGCGACGCGACATTCGAGGAACACGCACGCCTCAGCGGCCCTGCGTTCCGCCCGTCGGCCCTCGTCTATGATGCGGTCTCGGCCCGACTGCTGCTGGCCGACCGCGAGGGCCGCAAGATTCGGGTGCTGGGTGATGGTTTCGACGCGCCGGTCGATCTGGTGCGCGCCGAATCGGCGGGGTTCGGCACCATCACCGCCGTCGACATCGACCGGGTGCGGGGCGACCTGTGGGTGGCCTCGGTGCAGGACGCCGTCGGGTCGGCTGGGGGCCTGCACCGCATGCAGCTCATCTCGGGCCGTCCTCTGCAGACCATGGCCCCTCCCGCCGAACACCAGCCCTGGCACCCGGTGGCACTGCTCGTCGTTGGCGCCGCCGTCGTCACGGCGGACGATGAGGGCCGGGTCTGGGTGACGGGTGCAGGGGGCGCAGCGCTGCGACGTGTGGCCACGGTGCCTGCGCGGGGCACGCTGGCCATGACCGCCGTGCCAGGGCGTGACGATACGGTGCTGGTGGCCAGCGCGACACAGGTGTTCGCTGTCGCGCTCGACACGGGCCGGGTGACCGAAGTCACCGCCTCGGTCGAAGGCGCGCTGACAGGGATTGAACAAATCGCGGTCTGGCACGACCGCGTGGTGGTGATTCAGCAGACTCCGGAGGGGGCGCGGCATCTCGCGCACTGGCGACCGATGAACCGGGGACGTCAGGCCACGGCGGTGGTGCGCCTGAGCCCGGCACTCGAGGCGGGTGTCCTGGCCCCCATGCTGACGGTCGTCGGAGACGAGGCGTGGCTGACGGCACCGCCTGCCGATGGCTCCGGCGGCGCGGCAGCGCTCCGCGTGCTCCGCGTGCGCCTGCGCTGAGCCGCACGCTCACGGGTCCCTGGCCACCCCGCACGCAGTCCGCTGCGCGGCATGTGGGCGCGCCTGCCGCTGTCCAGCCTACTGCGGCGGCTTGTGCTCGTGCGTCTTCCCCGACGGGGGCCCGACCTGCACGGTGCCCATCAGTCCGCCCTCGGCATGGTCGAGGATGTGGCAGTGGAACATCCATTGGCCGGGACGTTCGTTGAAATCGATGAGCACGCGAATGGTCGACTTCATCGACACGTTGAGGGTGTCCTTCCAGGCCAGCGGCTGCACCGGCTGGTCGCGCTCATCGAGCTGCAAGAAGAAGTATCCGTGCAGGTGAAACGGATGATCCCAGTCGGTGTCGTTCCTGATGATCCACACCTGGCGCTCGCCCAGCGCGGCGGTGAAGGGTTTCGATTCCCAATACGGCACGCCGTTCACGCGGAAGGCCGACTTCCCATCCTTGCCTGCCGGTGGCAGCGTGAGCACGATCGGTACCTCGGTCGCCCCGGCGCGTGCCGTGGGCACGATGCGGCGTGCCGTGGCCGGCATGGCGCGGGCCGGCAGCGCGGGGGCGTCGGTGAAGCGGATGCGCATCAGTTCCTCGACGTCGCGGTACTCCACGCTGCCGTAGCCGCGGTTGTAGAGCATGGCGCGGACACTCAACGTCGAGCCCGGCACGCCGCGCGGGGCCACCAGCACGTCGACGCGCTCGCCCGTGGTCACGAGCAGCGTCTGCTCGGTAACCGCCGACGCCTGCAGGCCGCCGTCGCCCCCAATCACGGTGAACGGCTGCCCATCCATGTCGATGAGGAAGAACCGGCTCTTCGCCGTGTTCACAATGCGCCAGCGCTGCAGGGTGCCGGCGCGCATGGTGAGGGTGGGTGTGCGGCGTCCGTTGACCAGCACATACTCACCCTCGCGCCCGAACACCATGCCCGCCGGGCCGCCACTCTCGGCCGGTTCCAGTTCACCGATTCTGTTGAACCCGATGTCACTCAGCACCAGCGTGACCTCGTCGTCCACGGTGATGCCATCGGCGGGGTCGTCCACCTGCAGAGCGCCGTACAGGCCGAAGCCCACCTGCGCGGCCGACATGACGTGCGGGTGATACCAGAAGAGCCCGGCGTCACGCAGGACGAAGTCGTAGGTGAACGTGTCTCCCGTCTGCAGGGGTGACTGCGAAATGCCAGGCACGCCGTCCATCTCAATGGGCACGCGCACCCCGTGCCAGTGGATTGTCGTCGCTTCGGGGAGCCGATTGGTGAAGTGCACGATCAGGCGATCGCCCACCGTTGCGCGCAGGAAGGGCCCGGGAATGCCGCCGTCATAGGTCCACGCCTTGACCTTCAATCCGGGGCCGACCTCCACATCGGCGAGGTGGGCACTGATGTTGACTTCCAGAACCGAGGGGTCCGGATTGAGATCGACCGGCATCCGCAGGGGAGGGGCATCGACCGTGAGGCGACGGTCAGAGGGGGATTGGGCCGAGGCGGGGGGCGCGAGCGTGCCCATCACCACTAGGCCTGCGAGCAGCGTACGAACAACAGCGCCCATGGGGCCATCCTACACCCCTGGACCAGGACGTTATGGGTCGGCGATGTCGAATGACCGGATGTGCCAGCGATCGTCTTCGCGTGTCCACAGAAGTACGAGAATGGCGCCGGTCTGCCCCTCGCGTGTGCGGAACTGGAAGAGCGTCTGGGCCCACGTGGCCGAGGACGCACCGGAGCCCGCAGATGCATCGCAGAGGAAGGCCCGCGCTTCGGCGTCGTCAATCATCGCGAGCGTGAAGGCGCGATCGAAGGGGTGAGCGATGACACGCAGGTCGGCATCCCACGGCTGCACGGGCATGATGACCTCGGCCAGATGACGCACCCGCCGGCCGGTGGCCGCCTCGCGCATCAGGCGCGCCAGCGCATCGCGTGTCTCGGCACTGCGGAGGCGTTCGTTCTCGGCATCCTCGTCTGTATTCGTGCACCCGGATGCCTGTGGCGACACCACAGCCAGCGCCTCGTCGACGTCACGCCGAATCAGCCAGTCGGTCAGAAACTCGGTGGTCGCCACGGCTGGTGAATCAATGGCGGCATCGCGCCCGAATGAGGGCAGGGTGGGTTCCTCGTCCGGGCGGGCTGGAGGCCCGGCCACCGGGGCCGCCGGGGCGGTCGAGGTGGTGAAGAAGGCCAGCACCGCGGTCCACCACGGACGCAGGTCCGTCCACCGCCGGTTGTGCCGCTGCTCGTTGCCGCGCGCGCGGACGTCGCTGTTGGCCGAGCTCAGGTGTCCATTGAACAGGCCCTGTGGAATGTGCGACGAGAGGTAGTCGATATCGATGTCCGCCTGGGTATGCTCCGGGGTGATCGACACCTGAATGCTGGGAAATCGGCCGCCGAGTCGGTAATTGATTGGATAGCCCTTGTGGAACACCGTGTTGTCCTTGTCGCGATAGAATTCGCGGGAGGCACGAATCCGCTCAACGGCATCGGGGCGCAGGTCGACATACAGACGGAACTGCTGGTCGCCGCGCACCCCGGGTTCCTGCCCGGCCACGCGGGTGATACGGGCAACGAGCGAGAGTCCGTCGCCCAGGTCGCGGCCCTCGGCGTCGGTCAGCGTCGTGCGCAGCAGCGAATGGGAGGCCGCTTCAAACGTCGTCTGCCGGTGCAGGGGCCACGTGCCGTAGTAGGCGGCGGGTGACGCGGCAGCGGCTGCGGTGCCGGCGTCTCGGAACATCTGCTGCACGAGAGCCTGCTGGGCCGGTTGCAGGCGCACGTAGGCATCGGCGTTGTTGAGGGCCGTCGGGGTCTGCGGTGCAGACTTCGGACCGCATCCCGCGAGACACAGCACCGTCAGCAGCACGAATCGACGCATGGGCCTCAGTGTGCCGTACTTGTGGCACCATGCTGCTCATGAAGCGCCGCTCCCTGCTGCAGTCGACGACGGCCACGCTGCTGGCCTTGTGCTCGGGCACCCGGGCCAGTGCCCGCTGCGCGACACCTGCGGTCCCGGTGCAGGGGTCGCCCGACACGGCCGCCACGGCAACGCTGGCGCTGCTCGACCGGTTTGCCGCCGCGTGGAATGCCCACGACGTCGATACCCTCATGGCCTGCATGACCGACGATGGGGTGTTCGAGTCGGCCGCAGGGGCCACGGTGGCCGGCACGCGGTCGGAGGGCGCCGCGGCCGTACGGCGGGCCTATCAGGCCGTGTTCGAGACGTATCCCGATGCCCGCTGGAACGAGCCGCGTCACTTCGTGGCAGGGGCGCGGGCTGTGACCGAGTGGCGGTTCACCGGGACGACGCGCGCGGGACAGAAGGTCGAGGTGAACGGCTGCGATGTCTTCACCCTGCGCGACGGGCGCATTGCGCTCAAGAATTCCTACCGCAAGCAGCGCAGCTGAGATGGTGCGACCGGGCATCATGCGGCTGGCCCTCGTCGCCGTGCTGTCGCTGACGTGGGCGCTGGCAGGCTGCCGGCAGGTCCCACCCCCGCCGCCGCCCCTCGTCCCGGTCGTGCAGACCATGGGCACGTGGGAAGGGCGGGGCGACCACACCATCGGCATCACCAGCCAGTCGGGAAAGTTCCAGATTCGCTGGCGCACGACGGAGTCCGCTGACGCGATGGCGCCCGGGGTGTTCCGCGTGACGGTGCACAGTGCGGTCAGCGGACGGCCGCTGCATGAGGTCATCAGCCACGTGGGTGCCGGCAGCGGGGTCGTCAACTACGAGGAAGACCCGCGACAGTTCAATCTGATGATCGCGTCGGCCGACGTCGACTGGGTGGTCACAGTGGACGAGACCGTGCTCACCCGACCGTAGGGTCGCTGCCCTGCGGCCGCCACCGGGTGGCTGCGTGGCGCGCCCGTTCGGTGTATCGTGACCCCTTCGGAGACCTGACCCATGACCATTCGTTCCCTTGCCGCCGTGCTGCTTGCTGCCGGCCTGGCCTCGGCCACCCTCGTGGCCCAGCGCCCGGCCACGATGCCCGATACGCTGCCGGGAGGCACGCCCCCTGACAGTGTGTTCATTGAAGACCTGACGTGGGCCGAGGCGCGCGACCTGGTGAAGGCGGGGTGGACCACCGTCATCATCGGCACCGCCGGCACCGAACAGAAGGGGCCGCATATGGTCGATGGCGAGCACAAGTTCGTCATGACCTACGCGGCCGACCGGATTGCCCGGGCCCTGGGCAAGACCCTCGTCGCTCCCATCGTGACGTACGTGCCCGAGGGCAGCTGGGATCCCCCGCTGGGCCACATGGGCAAGCCCGGCACCATCACGCTTCCCGAAGAACGGTTCGTGGACCTTTTGGTCAGCGCCGGCCGCAGTCTCAAGGCTGGGGGCTTCACCCGCATCGTGTTCGTGGGCGAATCGGGCGGCAACCGCACGGGGATGCGGTCCGCGGCTGAGGCGCTCAACAAGAGCTGGGCCGGTACCGGTGCCACGGCACACTGGATTGACGACTACTACACGAAGTCGCACGCCGACCAGGATGTGTTTGCGGCCAAGCTCCTCGGGGTGGCCCCGGGGCAGGTGGGCAATCACGCCAACATCCTCGATACCTCCGAGTTGATGTTCGTCGCACCGCAGCACATCCGCAACGATCGCCTGGTGGGCAACGACTACGAGAACAACGGCGTCAGCGGCAACAACCAGTCGAAGGCGTCGCCGCAGATCGGCCGCGAGTTGCTGCAAATCAAACTCGACAACGCCCTGGCGCAGATTCGTCGGCAGGTGAGCGGCGCCGAGCCGCCCGTGCCGGCCCTGCCCACACCCCAGGGGGGAGGACGCGGCGGCAACCGCCCGGCGCCGCCCCCGGGTCCGCACCGCCCGACGTTCGAGACCGCCCCGGCCAGCCGCACGCCCACGAAGGCACCGGACACGGTGTTCATTGACGAACTGACGTGGGAAGAAACCCGCGATGCGCTGAAGGCTGGACGCCGCACGGTGATCATTCCGACCGGCGGCACCGAGAAGAACGGGTACCACATGGTGCTCGGCAAGCACAATTTCGTCGTCAGCCATGCCGCCAATCTGATGGCGCGCCGCCTCGGGAATGCGCTGGTGGCCCCGGTGATTCAGTACGTGCCCGAAGGTGATCCCGACCGGCAGGTGCCCGGGGCGATTTCGCTGCCGTCACCCGCCTACGACCAGTTGCTCGATGCGGCGGCGCGCAGCCTGCAGGCCCACGGGTTCACCGACATCCTCTTCATCGGGGACAGCGGCGGCAATCAGGGCGGCATGTCGGCCGTGGCAACGGCCCTGAACGCCGAGTGGAAAGACCGGGGCGTGCGTGTCTATGCCCTCACCGACTACTACAACGTCGGACGCGACAACTATCGGGCCTGGATGATGGCGACCTTCGGCTACGGCGACGACATTGTGGGCAGCCATGCGGGCATCAGCGATACCTCGCAGATGCTGCATGTGCACCCGGCCGGGATCCGTCGGGACCGCATCATGGCGTGGGGCGGGGCCCGGGAC
This sequence comes from Vicinamibacterales bacterium, assembly GCA_044238535.1. Lineage (GTDB taxonomy): Bacteria > Acidobacteriota > Vicinamibacteria > Vicinamibacterales > UBA2999 > VFZN01. Next base: position 2,828 of record JBIIDF010000046.1, on the reverse strand, counting down.
TCGGGCGTGACCGGCGACCCGGTGAAGGCCACCGCGGAGATCGGGCGCATGGGCATCGAGTTCAAGGTGAACGCCGCCCTGAACCAGTTCCAGACCCTGAAAAATCCCCCGCCCCAGCGAGGCCGGGGCGGCAACTAGCCCACCCGGGTGGTCATGGGCGCGGCTGCGCTATGCTGAAGGCACCATGATCACCCGCGTCCTTCCGACAGGGGCGCTGGCCCTGCTGGTGGCCCTCGTGGCCATGCCGGCGGCGGCCCAGCGGCCTCAGACCCCGCGGCCCCCCGATGAGGGGCCGCCCCCGCTGCTGATGCCCGGTGCCCCGGGCAAGGACACCCGCGCCATCACGGCCACGGCCGCCACCGACCTGTCAAAGGTGGGCTTCACACCGGCCGACGTCGCCTTCATGCAGGGCATGATCGGCCATCATCGTCAGGCCCTCGAAATGGCGGCCCTGCTGCCCGATCGCACCAGCCGCGAGGACATGAAGCTGCTGGCCAAGCGCATCGAGGTGTCACAGGCGGATGAAATCGAAATGATGAAGGAATGGCTGACCTCTCGCGGTCAGTCACTGCCAGACGAGCACGCCCACCACGAACATAGTGGGTTGATGCCAGGCATGCTCACACCGGACGACATGATGAAGCTGGGCCTCGCCACGGGCGTCGACTTCGATCGGATGTTTCTCGAAGGCATGATCCGGCACCACGGTGGGGCGCTGACGATGGTGAAGGACCTGTTTGCGTCGCCTCGCGCGGGCCAGGATAGTGACATCTTCGCGTTTGCCTCGGACGTCGAAGCCGACCAGCAGATGGAAATTGAACGCATGAGTGCCCTTCTGAAGGAGCTGCGGAAATGAGAGCTGTTGTGCGATGGGGGGCCGGTGCGGCCCTGGTGGCGCTGATGGGCGCCGGTGTTGTCTCGGCCCAGAATCAGAACGACCCGCGCGTCGGGCTGAAGGCCGGCATGCATGACGCCGGCGTGGCGGCGAAGAACATGGAACTGACGGCCACGCTGCCGCGTCCGGAGGGGTTCTTCGATCCCGCGGCCCCCGCGGGGGATGCGATGCCGCCCGAGCGGCCGGCGGGTCCACCAGCAGCGGCGGGCACCGCCCCGGCGCCCGCGCCGGCTCCCGCCCCCGCTCCGGCGGCCGCCCCTGGCGCCCCGGCGCCGCGCGGCAGTGGTCTCGATTTTGCCAACTCTGACCTGGCGTTCGCCGGCACCAACATGTGGGTCGGCAACTTCCACGGCTTCAACGTCTACGACATCGAGAATGCGCGCAAGCCGCGGCTGATGGCCTCGATCGTGTGCCCGGGCGGACAGGGTGACGTGTCGGTCTACGGATCGCTGCTGTTCATGTCGGTCGAGCAGACGCGCGGCCGCATCGACTGCGGGGTGCAGGGCATCGACGATGCGGTCAGCAAGGAACGCTTTCGCGGCGTGCGCATCTTCGACATCAGCGACATGCGCAAGCCCCGTCAGGTGGCCGCCGTGCAGACCTGCCGCGGGTCGCACACGCACACGCTGGTGCCGAATCCGAAGGACCCGTCGAAGATCTACGTCTACGGTTCGGGCACAGGCGGTGTGCGATCGGGCCAGGAACTCGACGGCTGCTCGAACCTCGACCCTGAGAAGGACACCAACTCGGCGCTCTTCAGCATCGACGTGATTGAAGTGCCCATTGCGGCCCCGCAGACGGCGCGCATCGTCAACCGCCCGCGGATCTTCGCCGACGAAAAGAGCGGGGCGATCGCCGGCCTCTGGAAGGGCGGAGACAGCGGCCCCGGCACACAGCGCACCAGCCAGACCAACCAGTGCCACGACATCACGGTCTACCCGCAGGTGGGCCTGGCGGCAGGCGCCTGCTCGGGCAACGGCATCCTGATGGACATCTCCGACCCGGTCAACCCGAAGCGTCTGGATCACGTGTTCGACAAGAACTTCGCCTACTGGCACTCGGCCACGTTCAACAACGACGGCACCAAGGTGATCTTCACCGACGAGTGGGGCGGAGGCACGCGCCCGCGCTGCCGCGCCACCGATCTGCCCAACTGGGGCGCCAACGCGATCTTCGACATCGTCGACCGCAAGATGGTGTTCAAGGGCTACTACAAGATGCCGGCGGCCCAGTCCGAGCAGGAAAACTGCGTGGCCCACAACGGCTCGCTGCTGCCGGTGCCCGGGCGCGACATCATGGTGCAGGGGTGGTATCAGGGTGGGCTGTCGGTGTTCGACTTCACCGACTCGGCCACGCCGGTGGAAATCGCCTACTTCGATCGTGGCCCGCTCGATGCCGAGAAGCTGATTGTCGGCGGCTACTGGTCGACCTACTGGTATAACGGCCGCATCTACGGCTCAGAAATTTCGCGCGGCATCGACATTTTCGAACTCAAGCCCAGCGAATATCTGACGCAAAACGAGATTGACGCTGCCGCCCTCATCCGCTGGGAAGAGTTCAACCCGCAGATGCAGCCCAAGGTCACCTATCCGGCGGTGGCCGTGGTGGCCAAGGCCTACATCGACCAGCTCAACCGCTCGAAGGCGATCGCCGCCGACCGTGCCCAAGCCGTGACCGGGGCGATGGACCGCGCCGAGGCACTGCGCACCCCGCGTGACCGCGGAGCCGCAGAGGCCGCGGCCGAACTGACCCGGCTCGCGGGCCAGCTCGACGCCGATGCGACCCGGGCCACTGGCCGCGATCAGGTCAGGCTGCGGGCCCTGTCGGACACGCTGAAGACCCGGGCCTCGCGCCTGCGCTGAGCCTGGGGCAATCAATCCGTTGCATCTGTCGCCGATGGGTGTAGTATGTCGGCGGCAGATGGAACGGGTGC